>CAZKHV010000068.1:0-6684 GCA_964552605.1 uncultured Zetaproteobacteria bacterium
GCCTGGAAACCGGTGCGAGCCATTTCATAGGCAATCTGTTCGGTGAATTCCAATGATTTTTCCGAACCGTACGGCGTACGCATCATGGTCAGCGTGGAGCCAAGCCCCAGAAAACCCATACCATGACGACGCTTGGATAAAATCTCATCGCGCTGTTTATCCAACGGCAGACCATTGATATCAACCACATTATCCAGCATGCGAGTGAAAATGGAGATGACCTCGCGGTAGGCAGGCCAATCGAAATAAGCTTCCGGAGTGAAAGGTTCACGCACAAATTTGGTCAGATTGATGCTGCCCAACAGGCACGCACCATAAGGCGGCAATGGCTGCTCACCGCATGGGTTGGTGGCACGGATATTTTCACAAAACCAGTTGTTATTTAACGCATTCACTTCATCGATCAGAATAAAGCCGGGCTCGGCATAATCATAGGTGGATGCCATAATAACGTCCCACAAACGATGAGCTTTCAGTGTTTTGTATACTCTACAGGCCACAAAGCCACGATCATCTTTGACTGCACTGGATGGGGGATTGGCCACATGTTTAAAAATAATGCGGGTATCCGGATCATCAATCTCCGTCTGGCTGGCTGGGAAAACCAGATCCCAATCGCCATCGTTTTTGACCGCTTCCATGAAATCGCGTGTGATCAAGCAGGAGAGATTAAACTGGCGCAAACGGCCATCTTCACGTTTGGCGCGAATAAATTCCATGACATCGGGATGCGAGATATCAAAGGTGCCCATTTGTGCGCCACGGCGACCACCGGCAGAAGATACGGTGAAACACATTTTATCGTAAATATCCATGAACGACAGAGGCCCTGATGTATAAGCCCCAGCACCACTGACATACGCACCTTTCGGACGCAGGGTGGAAAATTCATAGCCGATACCACAGCCCGCTTTAAGGGTTAGACCGGCTTCGTGAACCATGGCCAGAATCCCATCCATGGAATCCGGTACGGTGCCGGAAACGGTGCAGTTGATGGTTGAGGTCGCAGGTTTGTGCGCTTTTGCTCCTGCATTGGACATGATACGCCCGGCCGGAATCGCGCCATTGGCCAACGCCCAAGTGAAACGGTTGTGCCAGAATTCGCGTTTATCTTCCTCTTCCACTTCGGCCAAAGCCTGCGCAACACGATCATAAGTGGCTTGAATATCGGCATCAACAGACTCGCCGTGTTTGTCTTTCAAGCGGTATTTTTTATCCCAGATGTCCAGCGAAGCTGACTGGAAACGAATCTCGACAGTTTCATTTTCTGCTGTATTTTCAATCGATGCAATATTCAAAGCCTGCGAATTCCCGCTCATGCTATTCCCCTTGGATGGTTGGTTGTCCCTCGTGGTGTATCAGTCCCGGCGGTGAATATAAGCACAACATGTTGGGTGTCAAGGAATACATGACCACTAACTGTAGTGTTTCAGCACTCACAAACCATTCACCGTTTATCCACAGTTTATACACTGCAAAAGCTCTACGCCTGTGGATAAACAGACTTTGTTTGGAGAGCAAGCCTCTGCCTGATACGATGCGCTCCCATGAATCATACTACCCATACAAGCAATGCGGATAATGCCGCCTCCATTTCAGCTGCCCCTGAAATCGATCCCTCGACGGATCAAACCAACGATGCCACACATTTCGGTTATGAAACCGTCAGCGGCACTGAAAAGGTTGATCGTGTTATGGGTGTGTTTTCATCTGTCGCCAGCCAATACGATGTCATGAATGATTTGATGAGTGCCGGCATGCATCGCTTATGGAAGCGCCGCATGATTGCTAAAGCCGCCATTGGTGCAGGCTCCAAGGTACTCGATGTGGCGGCAGGGTCCGGTGATATTGCCATTGGGCTGGCCAATAAAATGGGACCGTCCGGTCGTGTGGTATTGACCGATTTGAATGGTCCGATGCTCTCCGAAGGTGCACGCCGCATCATTGATGCCGGCCTGTTGCCCGGCCGGGCAGATTGCATTCAGGCTGATGGTACACGTTTGGCTTTTGCAGATAATAGTTTTGATTGTGTGACGATTGCTTTTGGCATTCGCAATTTTCTGGATATCAGTGCAGGTCTGGCTGAGTTTTATCGCATTCTCAAGCCGGGCGGTCAATTCATGTGTCTGGAGTTTTCACGTCCGACACTGGCTCCGCTGGAAACCATTTATAATGCTTATTCGTTTAATATGATTCCCCTGATTGGTGAAAAAGTGACAGGTGATCGTGATTCGTACCAATATCTGGTGGAATCGATTCGCCGCTTTCCTGATCAGAAACGCTTTGCTCGTTTGATCGACAAGGCCGGTTTTGAACTGGTGAAATACGATAATATGTCCGGCGGCATCGTTGCGCTGCATCGGGGATACAAGATATGAGTGTAATGTTTTTACCCCTGCGCTTGATTCCGGTACCGGTGCAGTGCGTGGTCATGACCACGGTGCTGGATCTGGTTTTTTCACGCGATGAATCGTTGAAACCGTATCTGCACGACATGGAAGGCCGTGTGTTCCGCATCCATGTGCGCGACACCAATGCAATTATGTTTCTAGGTTTCACACGCAGCAAGGCATGGGTGCATTCATCTTGGTCGGGCGAAGTCGATGTGCGTATGAATGCCACAACAGCAGGCTTTGCACGCATGTGTTTCGGCCATGAAGACCCGGACGATCTGGTGTTTCAACAAGTATTGAAACTATCCGGTGACTCCGATGCCATGTTGCGTTTTAAAAAACTATTTGCTGCAGCTGATCTGGATTGGGAGCGCGAATTACGATCTTCCTTCGGAGAGTTTTTTGGTTCACGGGTAGCACGTGCCGCACATGCGCTGGTGGCTGCGGAGCAAAAGGTCGCCGAAGGTACAAAGACAGCCGTGGGCAACAGTTTACGCGACATGGACTTGCCCGACAGTGAACGCTTGCAAGCCTGGCAGGCCGGTGTGGAGCATCTCGCCCATCAGATTTCGCGGAGCAAGGGGCGTGTCACCCGCCTCGAACATCGGCTGGAGCTGATCGGCAACGATGTCAGCGCAACCAGCAAGCAATAATGGGGCACTGCTAATATGAGACTGCCAAGCAATATCCGCCGCAATCTGCGTTTGATGCGTATTGGCCATATTCTGGCCACGCATGGTTTAGCGGCATTGGCCGTGCGCATGCGTTTGTTTTATCCCTATGTCTGGCTGGTTCAATTGTTTCGTGGCGATGAGCTGCCGAAAAACATGGGTGCGCAAATCCGTTTGGTGCTGGAAGAACTGGGGCCGACCTTTATCAAATTCGGCCAGATGTTATCCACCCGCGTGGATTTGTTACCCATGGACGTGGCGCTCGAATTGAAAAAGCTGCAAGACGATGTGCCTCCGGAGCCCTTTAAATCGGTACAACGTGTGATTGAACGCAGCTTCAAAAGGCCTGTCACCGGTGAGAATGGCCTGTTTGCATCGTTTGACGAAACAGCGATTGCGGCGGCATCGATTGCGCAAGTGCATTTTGCCGAGTTGCACGATGGCCGACGAGTCGCAGTTAAAGTGCGGCGCGATCATATCGGCAAAACCATTGAATCCGACTTGGCGATTTTAAAATTATTGGCCGGGCTATTTGAACGTTATTTCCCCGAATACCATCGTTTAAAAGCGCCTCAGGTGATTGAAGAGTTTTCCACCACCATTCGCGGTGAATTGAATCTGCGTGCAGAAGCGGCGCATTGCACACGTTTTGCTGAAAACTTTACCGACCTGGAAGGTGTGCGTGTACCCGATGTGATGTGGGATTACACCCAGACTGAAGTGTTAACCACCGAACGTATTTCCGGCCTGCCCATCGATGAACGGGAAGCCTTGACTGCAGCAGGCCACGATTGCCTGAAATTATGTGAAAAAACAGCCACCTTGTTTTTCCACACCGTATTCGTCGATGGTTATTTTCATGCCGACATGCATCCGGGCAACATTTTTGTCGATGAACAGGGTGATATCGTGTTGGTTGATTTCGGTATTGTCGGTCGCTTGGATATTAAATCACGGCGCTATATCGCAGAAATGCTGATGGCTTTTCTGAAAGAAGATTATAAACGCGCCGCTGAAGTGCATGTCGAAGCCGGTTATGTGCCTGCAGACACGAATATCTCTGCGTTTGAAGATGCCTTGCGCGAAATTGCCGTACCTATCTTTAATCGTGCCTTGGCTGATATTTCGATTGCCGAATTACTATTATCGATGTTTGCCGTGACCGAACGTTTTAAAATGGAAACACGTCCGGAGTTGTTATTATTGCAGAAAACCATGGTGGTGATGGAAGGCGTGGCTCGCGAACTGGCTGATGATGTTAATATCTGGATGCTGTCCAGGCCATTGATTACCGAATGGGTGACCCGCCATGTGGGACCTATCGGCAAAGCAGAGGCCATGTTTGATGAGGTGCGTGGCCAGTTGCACAATTGGATGCTGTTGCCAGAAAAAATTGATGGGCTGCTTTCTCGCATTGAAGAGGGCAATGTTAGCTTTATCGCAACACCATCGCGTTTGCCCATCGTGGTAGGCTCAATGCTGGCGGCGGGCGGCGGGGCTTATCTGGCCTGGTCATTGGCGCATGATGCATCAAGTGCCACGTTGGTGGTCGCGGCCATGCTGATGGGGCTGGGTTTTATACTGACCCTATCAAGGGCTTAAACGATGTTGTGAATCAATCATCACCAGCTATACTAAGCAACATTAATTTAATTCTACGGCATTTTTCCATAATAATAACATGCACAAAGTGAGGAACTCGATGAGTCAAAATTTTGTTTTTACGTCTGAATCTGTATCCGAAGGACATCCGGATAAAGTTGCGGATCGCATCTCGGATAGCGTACTCGATGCACTGCTGGAGCAAGATAAATATTCACGCGTAGCGTGCGAAACCATGGTTACCACAGGCATGGTCGTGGTTGCGGGTGAAATCACCACATCGGCAGTGATTGATTATCAGGACATTGTCCGTGCCGCCATTAAAGACATTGGTTACAATTCATCCGCAATGGGTTTTGACTGGGAATCGTGTGCGGTATTGGTCACCCTCGACAAACAATCGGTGGATATTGCTGCTGGTGTCAATGTCGGTGAAGGTATCGATCTGGATCAAGGTGCTGGCGATCAGGGTTTGATGTTCGGTTATGCCAGCAATGAAACGGATGTCTTGATGCCAACGGCGATTCATTTATCGCATCAGCTGGTTGCCAAACAAGCTGAAGTACGCAAATCAGGTGTATTGAACTTCCTGCGTCCCGATGCCAAATCGCAGGTGACCGTGCGTTATGAAAACTCCAAACCGGTTGCGATCGATGCTGTCGTGCTTTCCACTCAGCACAACCCGGATGTGGAACATAAAGAACTCTCTGATGCGATCATGGATGAAGTCATTAATCCGATCCTCGCTCCAACCGGCCTGCTGCATGCCGATACCGCTTACCATATTAATCCGACCGGTCGTTTTGTGATCGGTGGCCCTGTGGGCGATTGCGGTGTAACTGGGCGCAAGATTATTGTTGATACCTATGGTGGTTTCGGTCATCACGGCGGCGGTGCATTCTCCGGTAAAGATCCAACGAAAGTGGATCGTTCAGCCTGTTATATGATGCGTTATGTGGCCAAGAACATTGTGGCGGCTGGCCTTGCTGATCGTTGTGAAGTGCAAGTGGCTTATGCCATTGGTGTTGCGCATCCCTTGTCCGTCATGGTGAATACCTTTGGCACCGGCAAAGTTGATGAAGAAAAACTGGCTGAGATTGTGCGCGATGTGTTTGATCTGCGTCCGAAGGGCATTGTGCAGGATCTCGATCTGCTGCGTCCGATTTATGCCAAGACCTCGGCCTATGGTCATTTTGGTCGCGAATTGCCGGAATTTACTTGGGAACGCACCGATAAAGCAGCAGCGCTGAAAGCAGCTGCGGGCATGTAACGTTTGTTCCAACTAGACTGAGGAGCACTGCAGCAAGTTGAGAAACTTGCGAGGCTCAGTCGCAACATGTTTAACGGTGTTCATATTTTTATTTTAACAGGAGTATGAAAATGTCTGATTTTACAGATTATAAAGTGGCGGATATGTCACCTGAAAATATCGCATGGGGTCGTAAAGAG
Organism: uncultured Zetaproteobacteria bacterium; assembly: GCA_964552605.1. GTDB lineage: Bacteria > Pseudomonadota > Zetaproteobacteria > Mariprofundales > Mariprofundaceae > Mariprofundus. The sequence goes on from CAZKHV010000068.1 coordinate 6,116, forward strand.
CTCGATATTGCTGAAACTGAAATGCCGGGATTGATGTCAATTCGCGAGAAATACAGAGCCGAACAGCCATTAAAAGGCGCGCGCATTGCAGGCTCATTGCACATGACTATCCAGACGGGTGTGTTGATTGAAACACTGACTGCATTGGGTGCTGAAGTACGCTGGGCATCCTGCAATATCTTTTCCACTCAGGATCATGCCGCAGCAGCGATCGCCGCAACAGATGTTCCAGTTTTTGCCCACAAGGGTGAAACACTGGAAGAGTATTGGGAATTCTGTCACGCCATCATGGAATGGCACGATGGTGGCACACCCAACATGATTCTCGATGATGGTGGCGATGCCACTGTATTGTTGGTGCTTGGCGCAAAAGCGGAAAAAGATGTTTCGGTTCTGGATAATCCAAGTTCAGAAGAAGAAGAATATTTGTTTGCATCGATCAAAAAGCGTCTGGCCACTCAACCGGGTTATTACACCAGTCGTCGCGATGCCATTCAGGGTGTGACCGAAGAAACCACCACAGGCGTACATCGTTTGTATCAGATGCAGGAGCGTGGCGAACTGCCATT
>CAZKHV010000069.1:0-6655 GCA_964552605.1 uncultured Zetaproteobacteria bacterium
TTCAAATTCCGGGTTATGAAGATTCTGCTCATGCCAAGCAATTGATTGGCCGCACGGCACAATTGGAATTCAAGCTGGTAGATGAAAAAGGTGATCTGGACAAAGCCCTGACCGGCAGACTACCTCCCGGCGATATCATCATGTATGGCCCTGAAGAAACACGCAAAGATGGCAGCAAATATCGTCAGCCATTCCTGCTGAAAAAACGCACCGAGCTATCCGGCAATGAAATCTCGGATGCGCGCGTATCGATTGATTCGCGTTACAATGAATATGCCGTCACACTGAAATTCAACAGCAAAGGCTCTCGCAAGTTTGATAAGCTTACCACGGCTCATGTCGGCGAACGCTTTGCCATTATTCTCGAAGGTGAGGTCAATTCAGCTCCGGTCATTCGTGAACGCATTGCCGGTGGCTCGGCTCAAATCACCGGTAGTTTTTCACCGGCTGAAGCCCATGATCTGGCCATTATCCTGCGTGCCGGTGCCCTGCCCGCCCCAGTTAAAGTGGTTGAAGAACGCTCCATTGGCCCCAGCCTCGGTCAGGATTCCATTGATCAGGGTATGAACTCCATCATCGTCGGTTGTATTCTAGTGCTGATCTTCATGGCCGTTTATTATCGTATGTTTGGTATGGTTGCGAACATTGCTCTGGTTTTCAATATGCTGCTGATTCTGGCAGTCATGAGTATCATCGGTGGTACGCTGACCCTACCCGGCATCGCCGGTATCGTGCTGACCATTGGTATGGCCGTGGATGCGAACGTGCTGATCTTCGAACGTATCCGAGAGGAATTGCAACTTGGTAAAACTCCGCTCGCAGCCATTGATGGCGGTTACAACAAAGCCTTCTCAACCATTATCGATGCCAATATCACCACTCTGATTGCCGCCATCGTGCTGTTCCAGTTCGGTTCAGGTCCAGTCAAAGGTTTTGCCATCACTCTGTCGGTCGGTATTCTGGCTTCGATGTTTACAGCCATTACCGTCACCCGCGCCATCGTTGCCATATCAACGGCAAAGAATGGCCGCATTGAAAAACTAAGTATTTAAGGTTTATAGGTAACCGATTATGCAACTGATTCGCCCCGATATTAACATTGATTTTATTGGCAAACGCAAGATGGCTCTGATGATTTCAGCTCTTATGATCCTGATTTCACTCGGCGCACTGGCTGTGAAAGGTCTAAACTTCGGCATTGATTTCACCGGTGGGACCCTGGTTGAAGTCAAATTCGATCAGGCTCCTTCCATTGCCGATGTGCGTAAATCCATCTCGCCCAAGGGTTATGGCAACGCCGTCATTCAGGAGTTCGGTTCACCAGAAGAAATACTCATCCGGGTACAAAACAAAAACACCGAAGACTCATCCACCATCAGTAATGCTATCCTCGATGGTTTAGGTGAAAAGTTCGGGGCTGATGCGATTGAAATGCGCCGTGTTGAATTTGTCGGGCCGCAAGTCGGTGATGAACTCACCCGTGCTGGCATCATGGCTGTACTGGTCGCCATGTTAGCCATTCTCGTTTATGTCACCTTCCGCTTTGAATTCCGTTTTGCGCTCGGTGCCGATGCCGCACTATTGCATGATATTACTATCGTCATCGGACTGTTTTCCCTGACCGGAAAAGAATTCAGTCTGCCGGTGATTGCTGCCCTGCTAACCGTGATCGGTTACTCCCTCAACGATACCATTGTGGTCTTTGACCGCATCCGTGAAAACTTTGCCGTCAACAACAAACGCAAAAAGCCTGAACACGAATACACTGTTGTGAATGGCTCAATCAACCAGACACTGGCACGTACGCTGATGACCTCATTCACCACATTATTGGTCGTTTTCGCCTTGTTCTTCCTCGGTGGTGAAGTCATCCATGATTTCGCTTTTGCTCTGATTGTCGGCATCTTGGTGGGTACTTATTCCTCCGTCTATGTTGCCAGCCCGGTCATGTTATCCTTGGCCGGTCGTTTCAAAGCCGATGAAGATGAAATCAAAGCTATGGAAGCACGGCCATAATCATATCCATAGGGTATACCCATGAAAGGTGATATCAGCGCACTGCTACCCCGAGGCACGCTATTGTTCAGTGCTTATGCCGATGATTATCTGCAACTCAATGAACACAAATATCATACCGGTCTGTGCATTCATCAAAATACCGTTACAGCCCCCTGGGGGCCGGATCGGTTGCAGAACTTAACCACCGAACACCTTCAAACGATTATCGCTTCACCGCCGGAAGTCATCATTCTAGGCACAGGACGCGTAACGGCCTTCCCTGACAGCGATATATTGGATTACATGTCAGAGCACCATATCGGCTTTGAATGCATGGACAGCCGCGCTGCTGCACGCACCTACAATATCCTCGTCGGTGAAGGTCGCACGGTTTCCGCCGCATTATTATTGCCCGGAGTCAGAAAATGAGCCCGCGATTTGAACTCTCCATCGAAACCCACTTTTCAGCCGCCCATCAACTGCGCGATTATCCGGGTGATTGTGCCCGACTGCATGGCCACAACTGGCATGTCACCCTCTACGTTGAATGCACCGAACTCGATAAACTCGGTCTCGGCATCGATTATAAAATCATGAAGGCCGAACTCAAACAAGCCTTAGAACCTTGGGATCATTACAACCTGAACGATGTACCCCCTTTTGATAGGATCAATCCATCGAGTGAAAATGTAGCACACGAATTGTACAATGAAATGAGCCAAAGACTGGATAATGACCGATTGTACGTCTCACGCATCGATATTTCCGAAACCTGTACCGCCAAAGTCACCTACTGGCCTTAAGCCGTATAAGCCGTTCTATTCCTAAAAACTGAAATAAACATACCTGCCACAAGCTTGCTCACATTATAAGTCGGCACAGTTAAATTTTATCCGACCGGCTGGATAATTTATGCATGATATACTGATGTGTGAGATAGACCCATTCGCTAGCCTGAGCAAACACTCTCGGTAATCTGTCGGCCTCTGCACGTCGCCATAAAAACAGACCAAAGCCAAGCAAAATCAACTGCTCAAGCCACATACTCCAACCGGGGAACACAGCTTGATTAACTTGCCGGTGAAACAACAATTGCAGATTATAAACAATCACCAATAGAGCAATGCCAGCAATCATGGAGCCAGCCTTGCCCGAACGTTTTTGAGTCAATGAGAGCGGCAAGGCAAAAAAGAACAAGACCAACACGGTGATCGGCAAAAGCATGCGACGATTCCATTCCGCCAGCGCGCCAGCGCCATTATCCTGCACGGCTTGCCATAATTCGGAGGGAGTCATCATGGTCACATGGTCAGTAGATTGACGCTCTTTCCAATTGCCATCGGACACCGGAATCGCCACTTTATAGCGATCAAACGCCAACATGCGCTGATCCGCCCCACTCCCTTCAAGGCGCACACCATGATTCATATTCAATTCAAGATTGTTGCTGACTGAAGTTGAGCCACTTACATTGTTTGTCGCACCTGCAATCAAATCAAAACGCGCCGACTGAGCCGTATAAATCACCGACACACCATCACGATGATCTTCCAGAATCACACCGTGATACACACCCTGCTCATCCTCACCATCGACATACACCGTCACCCCATCAAAGCCTTGCGTAAAACGCTGTGGGGAAAATGTAATCACACCTTTGAGCGCATAAATCTTGGCCAGAATATTATTAAATCCCAACTGTCCCTCAGGCAACAACACCATCGAAGTGTAAGTTAAACTACCCCAGAGCAACAGCGCTAACACAAAAAAACTGCGAAACATCCGTGTGTACGACAAACCCGCTGCACGCATCACGTCCATTTCGCTGCTTTGCTGCAAACTCGCAATAGTATTTTGCATGGATAAAAAGAAAGCCATTGGCACGGTTAACAGCAAAAAATAAGGCATGGTCAGGGTCAACAATTCCGCAATCAACATCCAGGCCTGCCCGCTATCGGATACCGTACCCAATAATTTCAGCGTACGCCCCAACAGCAACACACCGAGCACCAGAATCAAGCCACCGGCAAAGGGCCCCAACCACAGGCGCAACATATAACGATCAAGAGTCATTCGAGAGAGGCTAACCATTGTCCGTACATTGAACCATCACAGCACTGATTTTAAATAATGACCGGTATACGATGCGGTGCATGCAGCCACCTGTTTGGGTGTGCCTGAAACAACCACAGTGCCACCCTTATCGCCGCCTTCAGGCCCCATGTCCACAATCCAGTCGGCGGTTTTGATCACATCGAGATTATGTTCGATCACAATCATCGTATTACCGCGATCCACCAGCGCATGCAGCACATCAAGCAGTTTCGCCACATCATGAAAATGCAAGCCTGTGGTCGGTTCATCAAGAATATACAAGGTGTCGCCTGTCGCACGGCGTGCCAGCTCTTTGGACAATTTAATACGCTGCGCTTCACCACCGGAGAGTGTTGTGGCCGATTGACCAAGTTGAATATAACCCAAACCAACCTGTTGCAAGGTGCTTAAACGATTCTTCAGGGGTGGAATCGAAGCAAAAAATTCCAGCGCTTCATCAACGGTCATGTGCAACACATCGTCAATGGTTTTACCCTTGTAACGAATATCCAGTGTTTCGCGATTGTAGCGTTTACCCTGACACGATTCGCAGTGCACATAGACATCGGGTAAAAAGTGCATTTCAACTTTAATGATCCCATCACCCTGACAGGCCTCGCAACGACCACCTTTAACATTGAACGAAAAGCGCCCTGCCTTATAACCACGCGCACGCGATTCCGGCACTTGTGCAAAAAATTCACGAATCGGCGTAAACAAACCCGTATAGGTAGCCGGATTGGAGCGCGGCGTTCGCCCAATCGGGCTTTGATCAATATCAATGATTTTATCGATCAGATCCGCACCGACAAGTTTTGCATGGGCACCGATGCGCTTACTTTTCAAGCCCTTGGCCTTGGCCAGAGCTTTAAACAAAGTATCGTTGGTCAGGGTTGATTTACCGGATCCGGAGACACCGGTCACACAGGAAAAACGCGATTGCGGAAACAGTGCGCTGACCTGTTGCAGATTATGTTCGGAGGCTCCTTCAACACCAATCATGGGATGATTTTTAGCCACCTTGCGTGCTTTTGGAAGCGTTATTTTTTTGCGTCCGGAGAGATAATCCGAGGTCAGTGTTTTTTCCTTCAGGATATCCTGCAACGTACCCTGAGCCACGATTTCGCCACCATGAACTCCGGCTTCAGGCCCCATATCGATCACCCAATCGGCGGTGCGAATCGCATCCTCATCATGCTCAACCACAATCACCGAATTACCCAGATCACGCAAGCGCCGCAAGGTGGATAATAAACGCTCATTATCCCGCTGATGCAGGCCAATCGAAGGTTCATCAAGAATGTACAACACCCCCACCAGTGCCGAACCGATTTGAGTCGCCAAACGAATACGCTGCGCCTCACCACCGGATAATGTGCCCGCTGTACGCTCCAGACTCAGATAATCCAGCCCCACTTCAATCATAAAACCCAAACGCGCCGAAATCTCTTCCAGCACTTTTTCAGCAATCACCTGATGCTGCTCATTCAACTGCAAACTGTTCACCCATGCCTGCCCTTCGCGCAGCGGCATGGCGACAAACTCCGGCAATGATAGGCCTGCGATACGCACATATCGGGCTGGCCTGGTTAAACGCGACCCCTCACACACAGGGCAATCAATGGTGTTGATAAATTTCGATAACGCTTCGCGCACATCATCGGACGTGGTTTCCCGGTAACGCCGTTCCAAATTAGGAATCACGCCCTCGAATGGCCGCTCCACCACCCGGTTCTGCCCCGGTGTTTCGTACACAAAACGAATCTTTTTTCTGCCACTGCCGTAGAGAAACAGCTTGCGCGCAGCTTCACTCAAGGCATGAAATGGCGCATCCATATCGGCATCAACCGATGCCGCCACCGCTTCCAAGGTCTGGCGATACATGAACGTCTCACGTCCAGCCCATGGCTCAATCGCTCCTGCCGCCATCGACAACGTACCATCCGGCACTACCAAATCTGGATCAAAAACCGTTTTGCTTCCTAAACCATCACATGATGAACATGCTCCAACTGGCGAATTAAACGAGAATAATCGCGGCTCAATGTCCGGATACGAAATACCGCAATCGGCGCAAGCAAAGCGTTCTGAAAAAACCTGTTCCTGTGTTTTCTGGCCGCTAATGGCAATCAAGGCAATCATCAACCCTTCACCAAAACGCAATGCCGTTTCCACCGAATCCGCCAAACGGGTACGAATACCTTCACGAATCACCAGACGATCCACCACCAGTTCGATATTGTGTTTAATGTTTTTCTTTAAGGCTGGGGCATCATCGAGTGCCATCACCTCGCCATCGATTCGCACCCGCACAAAACCATCTTTGCCCGCCTGTTCCAACTCTTTGCGAAACTCACCCTTGCGCCCGCGCGCAATCGGAGCCAGCAATTGCAGCTTGGTACCTTCTCCGAGCTCTTGCATCTGATCAATAATCACACTCGCCGGTTGCGAAGTAATCGGCTCACCACAGCCATAACAATACGGCTGGCCAATGCGAGCAAACAGCAAACGCAAATAATCATAGACTTCGGTAATCGTACCAACGGTCGAACGCGGATTACGG
>CAZKHV010000070.1:0-6582 GCA_964552605.1 uncultured Zetaproteobacteria bacterium
TCTTTTTTATGGGGATGGTAAGGGAGATCAGTGGTGTCCATGAAATTAAAACAGGTCTTGTTGAATGGGGGGAAGACTGTAACGCTTTGCGGATGTCAGATGTTGGATTCCCTTATGTCGCGCAGGAGAATGCGCAGGTACTGGTTTTAGGTTCGATGCCGAGCCGGAAATCGTTGGCGCAGCAGCAGTACTATGGCCATCCTCAAAATGCTTTTTGGCCGATCATGGGGGAGCTGTTTGGTTTTGAGGCGGGGCTACCCTATGAACTGCGTTTGCAGCAGTTGGTGAAGCATAAGATCGCTCTGTGGGATGTGGCCTTTGAATGTGTGCGGCAGGGGAGTCTGGATCAGGCCATCCAAATGGATACGGTCGTGGTGAATGATTTTGCCGCGTTCATTGCTAGACATGGGGATATTCAAGCTATCTTTTTTAATGGTCGAAAGGCTGAGCAGTTGTTTCGGCAACGGGTGCTGCGGGGGCAGAGTGGTGGCTGCATGGAGTCTGTGCCGATGCATCTCTTGCCTTCGACGAGCCCAGCACATGCCAGTATGAGTCGGGCGGAAAAAGTGATGTGTTGGTCGGTTGTAAAACAGACCCTTGAATCAGAGTAGATCAAGCCCTATCAATTCATTTCACAGTTTTAAATCAAGGAGACCGACCGCATGACAGCAACTGCAGCAAAAGAGACCCGTGCTTTTCAGACCGAGGTAAAACAATTATTGGATCTGATGATCCACTCGCTTTATTCGAATAAGGAAATTTTTCTACGTGAATTGATCTCCAATGCATCCGATGCTGCGGATAAATTGCGTTTTGAAGCCACCAAAGACGATGCGTTGAACGAAGGCGATTCCGATTTGCACGTGTATATCAACGTTGATAAAGAAGCGCGCACGATCACCATCCGTGATAACGGCATTGGTATGAGCCGCGATGAAGTGATTGATAATATCGGTACGATTGCACGCTCCGGCACCAAAGAGTTTTTTGGTCAGTTGACTGGTAATCAGGAACAGGATGCACATTTGATCGGCCAGTTCGGGGTAGGCTTTTATTCCTCGTTTCTGGTGGCCGATAAAGTCACGTTAACCACTCGTCGTGCGGGCATGACAAAAGAGCATGGTGTGCTTTGGACATCAGCCGGTGATGGTGAATATGAGCTGGAGACGGTGGAAAAAGAAGCACGCGGTACCGAGATCGTATTGCATTTGCGTGAAGAAGCCGATGAGTTCTTGGATGACTGGCGTTTAAAATCAATCGTGCATAAATATGCCGATCATATCCCGTTCCCGATTCGCATGATGGGTGTGGCAATGCCGGCAGCTGAAGGTGAAGAAGAAAAACCGGCTGAGATTGAAACAGTCAATCAGGCATCGGCATTGTGGACACGTCCGAAATCTGAACTGACGGATGAGGATTATAATAATTTCTACAAACATATCGGCCATGATTTTGAAGAGCCCTTGGCGCGTTTGCATCAGAAACTCGAAGGCAAGTATGAATATTCGTTGCTGTTGTATTTACCCAAACGTGCGCCATTTGATTTGTGGCAGGCGGAAGCCAAGCATGGTGTGAAGCTGTATGTGCGTCGTGTGTTCATCATGGAAGCTTCCGAAGATTTGTTGCCACGTTATTTGCGTTTTGTGCGTGGTGTGATGGATACCAATGATTTGCCGCTGAATGTATCGCGTGAAATCCTGCAAAAGAGCCCTGCTATGGATGCGATGAAGAAGGGTGCGACCAAGCGTGTGTTGAGCCTGTTGGAAGAATTGGTGAAAAAAGCCGCTGTGGCGGATACGGAGTCGAAGTCTGAATCCGATACGGATGTTGTGGATGCTGAAATTGTCGGTGAAAGCAATGATGAAAAAGCTGTGGAAACAACAAATACCGATTATGCTGATTTCTGGAATGAGTTCGGCAACTGCCTGAAAGAAGGTATGATTGAAGACAATGACAACCGTGAACGTATCGCCAAGTTGTTACGCTTTTCAACCACCCATTCCGATGATCAGACGGTATCGTTGGCTGATTATGTGGAGCGCATGCAAGAAGGTCAGGATACTATTTACTTCATTACGGCTGAATCCTTGGCAGCAGCCAAGCACAGTCCGCATCTGGAAGTGTTCCGCAAGAAGGGCATCGAAGTGGTGCTATTGCATGATCGCATCGACGAATGGTTGACCAGTCACTTGACCGAATTTGATGGCAAGAAACTGCAATCGATTGCTAAGGGTGAACTCGATTTATCTGCTATCGGCGACAATGCGGAAGAAGATAAAAAAGAGCAGGAAGAAAAAGCCAAAGCGGCTGAACCTGCAGTCGAGAAGATCAAGGAATCCTTGGGTGATAAGGTGAAAGATGTACGTGTTACTGATCGTCTGACTGAATCACCGGCTTGCTTGGTATCGGATCAATTCGATATGAGCTCAAACATGGAGCGTATTCTCAAGCAGGCTGGCCAGAATGTGCCGGATATGAAACCGATTCTGGAAATCAATCCGGATCATGAGCTTATCCAGCGTTTGAGTAAGATGCGTTCGCAGGATAAAATCAATGATTACGCCAGCATCTTGTTTGATCAGGCGATTCTGGCTGAAGGCGCGTTGCCGGAAGATCCAGCTGGCTTTGTACGTAAAATTAATGCCTTGCTGAAACAGTAATCGCATGGGGTAACCTGATCAGTTACCGTCGTAGCACAACAGACCGGCACGCTTTATCGTTGTATAAAGCGTGCCGGTTTTATTTTCAGGCTGTTTTATTTCTGGGCTGTTTTATAAACGTCCATCCCGGCTTAAACGCCGGTTCACTATGCGGTGATATAGCCATGCAAGCATGGGTCGAATGATTGGCAGACCGATGAGCCAGGCGATTGCACGTAATCGCGGTACACGTTGCATGAGCAGAATATAGGCATCAATTTCAGATAGAATCTGCCCCTGTTTATCTCGGAGATGCAATTCAGTCAGTGCCTTGTGCGGATCAATACCGAGGGCAAGCAAATCGTCATCACGTCCGGTAATATCCATCCAGCAAACATCATCAGCCGATTCACCGGCCATGCGTTCATAGTTCTCTCTGTCGCGCACGCAGCGTGGACACGATGCATCATAATAGACGGTGATATGGTCGCAGTGTTTTGGCATGGCTGACCTCAGTGTGTAGACCATAGTGAACGCTTTGCACTTACAGTGCAATCGCAATGCCTGTATCATGTTTGTTTGATGAATCGTCTCCGGAGGTAGTCATGCGTATTGGTATCCCCAAAGAAATTAAAAATAACGAACATCGGGTGGCAATGACACCGGATGGCATTGCCACGCTCGTTGCGGATGGTCATCAGGTTGTGGTTCAGGCTGGTGCGGGCAGGGATAGCGGTTTTTCGGACTCCGACTATCAACAGCTTGGAGCAGTCATGGTGGAATCGGCAATGGATTGCTGGGCTGTTGATCTGGTGGTCAAAGTGAAAGAACCGTTGGCCGAGGAGTTTGTTTTTTTGCGCCCGGACTTGATGCTATTCACCTTTCTTCATCTGGCCGCAGCACCGGCATTGGTCAGGGTGCTCATGGATAAAAACGTATGCGCCATCGCTTATGAAACCGTACAGACCGAAGATGGCAGGTTGCCGTTGCTGGCCGGCATGTCGCAGGTGGCGGGGCGCGTGGCAGCACAACTGGCGGTACGTTTTTTGCAAACGGAGAATGGTACGGCATTTGCAGGATGTGGTCGTTTGCCTGGAGCCATTGCGGGCAGTGCGCCAGCACAGGTATTGATCTTCGGAGCTGGTAATGTCGGTTTGAATGCAGCTGAGGCGTTGGCTGGGCTGGGGGCCGATGTTGTGCTTTTGGAGGCGGATGCAAACAGGGTGAAACAGCTGCAATCCGAATTAGGTGACCACATGCAGGTGTTGGAATTTTCAGTCGGCAACATGCATCAGCTGTTGCCAAGTTGTGATATCCTGATTGGTGCGGCATTGCTTCCCGGTCAACATGCGCCCGGGCTACTGCAACGCACTGATGTGCAGTCCATGCAGGCTGGCAGTGTATTTATTGATGTGTCCATTGATCAGGGTGGTATCAGCGAAACCAGTCGAGTCACGACGTATGATGATCCGGTTTATGTTGAGGCAGGGGTCATTCATTGTTGTTTGCCCAATTTACCCGGCGCTGTACCTCTAACAAGTACGATGGTGTTGAGTCATGCCAGTTTGCCGTATATTCGTTTAATCGCCAAACACGGCATTGATGTTGCGGCGCAGTTGGATTCGGCCTTGTCTCGCGGTATTAATATTTGTGGGGCTAAGGTGGTGCATGCGGGGCTGGCGCTATCGCTGGGACTATAGGGCTAGTTTCAGGTCACGATTTAAAATAGCAAGATGGATTGTTTTTTGTCATCATTAGAAGCCAAGGTTAGATTTATCTGGATGTTGGGGAGAGGGTTATGGGTTTGAGCCGATTGAATGCCATGCAAAATGCAGCATTGAATGTGCAGGATGCGATTGCTTTATATGAATCAGACAAGCACAGTATTTATTGGATTGGCAGTCGGGATGAGTCTGAGGCTATTCCTTGCAACAGTTATTTGTTGATTGATGAGGGTGAAGGTTATTTGTTTGAGCCGGGTGGTCTGTCCCATTTTCAACCTTCTTTTGATAAAGTCAGTGAGAAAATATCACCCTTTGATTTGAGTCATGTCTTTTTAAGTCACCAAGATCCGGATGTGTGTGCATCGCTGCCGTCCTGGTTGCAGTTTAATCCGGATATGACGATTGTTTGTCCTGATTTATGGGAGCGCTTTTTGCCCCACTATCTGGTTTATGGTGCGACATTCCAGTGTGTCGGTGATGCGGGCAAGACCTTTACCTTAAAAAGCGGTGGTCAGCTGCAATGTATATCCGCACCCTATCTGCATTCACCCGGTAATATCATCGTGTTTGATAGTATCAGTGGTTATTTGTTTTCAGGTGATATCGGGGCGGCTACTTCTCAAGATGAAAGCTTTCGTTTGGTGATCGATGATTGGCAACAGCAATTGCATGATATGACCGGTTTTCATCAACGTTACATGGGCAGTACACGAGCGGCGGCAGCATGTGTTGAGAAGGTGAGGACATTGCCAGTGACGGCGATATTGCCTCAGCATGGGCAGATTTTTCGGAACGGGGAAGTGCAACAGTTTCTCGATTGGTTTGAGGTGCTGCCTTGCGGAGTAGATTACCTTTACCCGGCTAATTTCACCGGATAATGATGCGATTGCTCTGTTATGCGTCGGAGATCGGGGTGAATTTTTCTTTGATCTCACGGATAATCGTGCGCTGCAAATAGGCTATTTCCTGTTGCAGTAGGCGTTGCATGATGGCGTTGGGAATGAGTTCAAGGCATAAGAAACACTGCTGCTTATCCTGGCGTATGCTTCGAATCCATGCACTGCCATTGATGGCAGTGGCTTTGATATGAAATTGAATATCTATGATTTCATCAGGGTTCAGTTCGAGGCCTTGCTGGCTTGCAAGAATCACATCCATATGCCCGAGCGAGAAGTTTAGTATCTGGCCATGAGCGATGCTTTTTTTATGATGTTGCAATTGAATGTCCATATGTTGTAAGGGTTGAAGACGAAAATGTTGGCGCTTTTTCAATAAGGATAAGGTATGGACATGGAACGTGATGCTGTTCTCACCGATGTGCTGCACCATTAATTCGATGAGTTGCATGTCGTTATGACCTGGTGCGAGCACATAGTGTTGATCGGCAATGGCCAGTACTCGGGTGAGATCTTTTGAGAGTTTTAATGATAAGAACACCTTTTCAGCGCTATGAATATGTTCAATTGGTACAATGGCTTGTACAGGTAAACCCTTGTAATAATTTAAACATTTTATTTTTCCTGCTGTTTGCCAGTCTTTGATTGCCGCTTCAATAATACGGCTTTCGTGTTTGGCTTTGAAATTATTCTGCTTGCTTTCGATATGTGTTAACCAGGTTTGCTTGCCAATCGAGAGGATACTGTTGGCAATGAAATGAAAGTGTTCAATATTATCTTGAAACGATTGCACCTGTTGCTCAGCGCTGCTGTCCATGTTGTGGGGTGTCTGGTGTTGCAGCACCAGTAACTGGCATTGGGTCAAGGCGCGCAACAGATCATGTGGCAAGGCTCCAGTCTGGATAATGGGCTGGAGAATATCATTTAGCGAATCCTGTGCTTGTTCGAGGATAATATAGGCAGCCAGATCAGCGATATGGTGATTGAAATGCATCTGGGTTTCATGCCGGAAAATAGCGCAACAGCGCTGTATGAGTTCTTGATGTCGTTGTTCAGTCATCATCTCCCCCCTCTACTGGCTTTATAGCGCATCGCTGTTGGTTTTATATCGCATGCATTGATGATGCCCTAGCAAAAAGTCGCCATCAATATTTTTTATCATTTTCAAGTGGTGTTCAAACTATTCTGGATGGCATAAATATCGATTCTAGGGCAAATGGTGAGCTCGTTTTTTTGAACAATCATGATTTTATTGCTGGCTCGGACTTTTTGCGAGGACATCATTGATAACTCTGATGAAAAACGCATCAACTTTCCAGTCCG
>CAZKHV010000071.1:0-6531 GCA_964552605.1 uncultured Zetaproteobacteria bacterium
ATCAGCTGCTCTACCATCTGAGCTATGCCGGCAAGGGTGGCGCATCATACTGAGCCATCGACTGAATTCAAGTTTAAATTAAAAGTAATTTGATTCTTCAAAACAGCGGCCATCGAAAACACTGTGATATCAATAGCTATGATGCCACGACAGCAATCAGGCTGTGCATGTTAAATCATCCAAAACTCACGCGTCGGACAATAAATATGGCAGTACAGGTGCAGGAACCAATTCAGACACATCGCCGCCCATCGACGAGATCTCCCGTATAAAACGAGATGACACGAAGGTATAATCTTCTCTTGCCATCACAAACACCGTTTCAATACGTGCATCCAGGCGACGGTTCATCGTGGCCATCTGAAATTCATATTCAAAATCCGACGCTGCGCGTAAACCGCGTAAAATAGCACCGGCTTGACAATCATGTGCCAACTCCACCAGCAAGCCGGAAAACCGAACCGGCTCCACCTGTGGACTATCATCAAATGTTTCACGCACCATGGCCAAGCGCCTTTGCACATCAAACATCGGATCTTTGTCCGGATTATCGGCAATACCGATAACAATGCGATCGAATAATTTCAAGCCCCGTTTCACCACATCAACATGGCCCAAGGTAATCGGATCGAATGTACCTGGATAAATAGCAGTCCGCTTCATATTTTCTCCATCAGCCTATCAAGGTCGCCACAGACCATTTTCGTTCACTATGCCCGTTAAATTAGCATAAGGGGTAACATCAAAAGCCGGGTTATTAATGTGCGCACCGGTTGCAGTGACTTGAATGCATGCGCTTTCACCCGCATCGGTCACACCATCCATATTACTTATTTCAGACCCAGCCCGTTGCTCGATTGGAATTGCCGCACCATTTAAACTGGCCGCATCGAATGTCGATAGCGGTGCCACCACATACATTGGCACGTCATGCGCTTGAGCTGCCAAGGATAATGCATAGGTACCTATTTTGTTTGCCACATCACCATTCGCTGCAATACGATCCGCTCCGACCACAATAACATCCACCTTGCCCTGTGCCATCATCCAGGCTGCTGCTGCATCCGCCTGAATACGACAATCGACACCCTCCTGCTGTAACTCCCAAGCAGTCAGCCGAGCCCCTTGCAATCGTGGCCGGGTCTCATCCACCCAGACAAATGGCTTCTCACCAGCCTGTGCCAACTGATAAATTCCGGCCGTAGCCGTGCCCCAATCCACTGCCGCCAACCAGCCAGCATTGCAATGGGTCAGAATCCGCCGCTCTCCTCGTGCCAACAACTCTGCCATCGTATGACCCATGCGCTGATTCGCTTGCACTTCCGCATCCGCATAAGCCACCGCACGATCAATCATCTGCATCGCCGTCGAAGCTGTTTCAGCACACTGCTGCATCGCATCACAGGCATGAAATAAATTAACGGCAGTGGGACGCGTAGCTCTAAATCTCGGCAACCAATGTTCAATAAAAGACTTTTCTCCCTGCTGCCATGCCAAGGCCAAACCGAAAGCAGCAGCAGCACCGATGCTCGGCGCACCACGCACCTGCATGGATTCAATCGCCAGAGCCACTTGCTCGGCATCACGACTCGTGACCCACGCAAAGCGATGCGGCAACAAACGCTGTTCAATCCATTGCACTGCAGCCAAATCGACAGACCATTGTACCGCTCTGCAATGCTCACCATTTACACGCACAGGCTTGCCTCGCCAGAATGAACAAAGAACATCAATATTTGAATAGCAATCATCTTGATAAAACTAGCCTCGCAACTTACGCAACACACCATCCAACTCACCCGCCTGTGTATAAGCGATGCGCATTTCACCCGCACCATTCTTTTTACACACAATCTCCACCGCCAGGCCCAATTGGCGTGTTAGCTCTTCCTGCAAGGCGACAACATCTGCATCCACGTTCGTTTGGCTCGAAACCACTGGAGACCTTGCTGCCTTTTTCGCCTCCTTCTCCATTTGACGCGCACTCCAACCGCCCTCAACACACAAACGCGCCAAACGCTCAGCCGTATCTTCCGGCAAGCCAACCAAAGGCCGCGCCTGACCCATATTAAGAACACGTGTTTCAATACGTTGCTTAATCGTCTCTGGCAACTGCAACAGACGAATCACATTGCTAACCTGAACACGAGAAACACCAATTTTTTCAGCCACCTGCTGCTGTGTACAGCCGAACTCAGCAATCAAACGTTGATATGCAACGGCTGCTTCAATGGCCGTCAAATCATCGCGTTGCTGATTTTCAATTATCGCCAATTCAAGCGCCTGCAAATCACCTACATTGCGAACCACTGCCGGGATTTCAGTCAAGCCAGCTGCTTGCGATGCGCGCCAACGCCGCTCACCCGCAATCAATTCGTAACCATCGCCCTGCGGACGCAGCAATATCGGCATCAACACACCATCTTGTCGAATCGACTCCGTTAATGAATCCAATTCAGCCGATGAGAAATGAGTCCTCGGTTGGTAGCTATTCGGTTTGATTTTCGAAATAGGAATCTGTGATGTTTGGCGCATCACCTCCGGCGTAGGTGTATCACCCAGTAACGCATTCAAGCCCCTACCTAAACCACGATTTTTAACTACTGCCATCTCTCCCCCTCGAACACATCCAGTTCTTCCGACTTATTTACACTTTTCTGCGATGCATGAATTCACGAGCCACAGCCAAATAAGCTTGTGCGCCTTTTGAACGCACATCGTGATACATCACCGGAACCCCATAACTCGGAGCTTCTGACAAACGCACATTCCGGGGAATCACGCCTTCATACACTTGCGAACCAAAATACTCTCGTACATCTTGCTCGACCAACATCGACAACTTATTACGCCGATCAACCATGGTTAAAAGCACACCCTCAATTGTTAACTCTTTATTCAAGGCCAACCGCACTCTCCGAATGGAGTCCAACAACTGCGTTAAACCTTCCATTGCGTAAAACTCGGTTTGCAACGTCACCAATACATCATCCGCCGCAGTCAGCGCATTGACTGTCAACAAACTCAATGCAGGCGGGCAATCGATAAAAATATAATCGAACGGTTCACCTTGATAAGAAGAAAGAGCCTGATTCAAACGCAATTCACGACCCATTTCACTCACCAGCTCCACCTCGGCACCAGCCAAATCCATGCTCGCTGGCAACAACCACAGACGCTCGCATTCGGTTTGAATCATGCTGTCTGCCAAGACTGCATCACCCATCAACACATCATATGTACCTGAACTCACTTGTTTTTGATTAATCCCCAAGCCAGATGTTGAATTACCCTGAGGATCCAAATCGATCAATAAGACGCGGTAATTCAATGCCGCCAGTGAAGCTGATAAATTAATACTGGTTGTGGTTTTACCCACACCACCCTTCTGATTGGCCACAGCAGTAACCGGTCCCATGCCTTGATGTTTCACGTGAAACCCTCCATCGGTTCAACCATACTGATAACAACGAATTAACTGACTAGCGTCATCCCAACCGCCAACACTAACAGAATGTTCAGCCGTCATCTGCCAAGCAGAGACGTGTACTGGGGGGTGATTCCTGGGCACGGGCAATACTGCAATCGC
The DNA here is from genome assembly GCA_964552605.1 of uncultured Zetaproteobacteria bacterium. GTDB lineage: Bacteria > Pseudomonadota > Zetaproteobacteria > Mariprofundales > Mariprofundaceae > Mariprofundus. The sequence continues at coordinate 3,590 of CAZKHV010000071.1, forward strand.
ACCTTCATTCACGTGTGGGGAAAACATCTTGAGTAATTGCGCCTCGTCCGCAACAGCGCGAGCAATACAAACATCAATTTTTAATGCAGGTAAATCCTTAATATCGGCATCATAAACTTCAGCATTCAGTTTCAACTTCCGCACAACGTGCCTTAGAAATTCAGCCCGTTTTTTTCTACGCTCCACCAACACACCGGTTAAGCCCACTTTCGCAAGCAACACCGGCACGCCAGGCACACCCATTCCACTGCCCACATCCAGCACTCGGCCTTGATCTGGCAACCACTCCACCATGGCTAACGAAGGTCGTATAAAACGAGTGTAAAACAGATTCGCATCAGAAATAGATGTTAAATTCAACGCCAATCGAAACTTCAACACTTCCTGGACATAGGCATCACAACGATTAATCATCAACAACCTTCCTCAAATACAACATCAGACTACTCATCGCCGCAGGCGTAATACCCGTCATACGCGATGCCTGACCCAAGGTTCTTGGTCTTGTTTGAGTCAAGCGCTGACAACACTCAATACTAAGCCCTTTCACCAAGGCATAATCCATTGCATCAGGGATGCGCTTGTCTTCCAATAATCGAAAGCGATCAACCTCCAACTGCTGTTTATCCAGATAACCATCATAGTGAATCAGAGACAACAGCGTCTTCACATCCCTTGCATTCATATTTTCGCATGCATCAATAAGCTTTAAGACCTTCATCGGCTCCACATCCGCACGGTGCGCATAAGCCACAACATTCATTGCAGACGTAGGTAAAGGTAAATTCAAAGCATCCAGCCTTTCTTTCCATACAGAGCCAGTGCCAATGGTGGTATTACGAGCATCAAGCATCGCAGATGATATTTTTTCCTGACGCATTCGATGAGCCAATGCCCTATCATCATCATATAAACCCAGGCGAATAGCAGCATCACCCAAGCGCAACGCGGCATTATCCTCACGCAACTGCAAACGAAACTCAGCCCGCGATGTAAACATGCGGTATGGCTCTGTGATGCCCTTGGTCACCAAATCATCAGCCATAACACCCAAATACGCTTCGGAACGATCAGGAACCCATGATTCCAGATCAATAGCATGTGCCGCAGCATTGATACCAGCCAACAACCCTTGCGCTGCCGCTTCTTCATAACCGGTTGTTCCATTGATCTGACCCGCATGAAACAAGCCCGATATCTTCTTCGTTTCAAAACTTGGCTTTAACTCGGTGGGATCCACATAGTCGTATTCAATCGCATAACCCGGTCGAATTATTACAGCCTTTTCCAAACCCTCAATGGAGCGAATAAACGACCACTGCACATCAATAGGCAACGATGTCGAAATTCCATTGGGATAGACCTCATTATGATTTCGACCTTCAGGCTCTAAGAATATCTGATGACTGGATTTATCTGCGAAGCGCACCACCTTATCCTCAATACTCGGACAATAGCGTGGCCCTGAACCCTCAATCTGTCCGGAATACATCGGAGATCGATGCAAGTTTTCACGAATAATATCATGCCCTTTCTCATTCGTTCGGGTAATCGCACACGACACCTGGTCTTGCAATACAGCTTCATGTTGTGAGGAAAATGGTAGCACATCCGTCTCACCCGGCTGCGACAACAAATCACTCCAGCGGATCGATTTCTTATCCAAGCGAGGCGGTGTTCCCGTCTTCAATCGTCCCAACACTAATTCACGACGATACAGCTCATCCGTCAAACCCAAGACAGGCAGGTCTCCGGAACGACCAGCAGGAATAGTTTTCTCACCGACATGAATCAGACCACTTAAAAAAGTACCCGTAGTCAACACCACTGCCCGTGCCATATGACGCACACCAAACTCATCAACAACACCACATACTTTATCAGCATCAAACAGCAATTCAGAAATCGTACCTTGATGCAGATGAATATTGGCATGTTGATCCAACAATTGCCGCATCACCATATGATAGATAGTTCGATCACATTGTGCGCGTGTCGCTTGAACAGCAGGACCTTTTCGACGATTCAATACTCGATACTGCAAAGCAGCCCGATCCGCTACGATACCCATCAAACCTGCAAGCGCATCCACTTCATGAACCAGGTGACCCTTTCCTATACCACCGATTGCAGGGTTGCAGGACATTTTGGCAATTGTATCCAGGTTCTGAGTAATCAACCGTACACGCGCACCTCGCCTTGCAGCACTCCAGGCAGCTTCACAACCGGCATGGCCCGCTCCTACAACGATCACATCAATATCATCAGGGTGTTTCACGTGAAACATTCTCCATCAACACACGGCCATAAAATAAAACAACCAACAACGATTGCGCAATATGTTTCTATTTAATGATGGGAACGATAAAGGGTCATTTCAAAAGTGGCAAACAAAAAGGGCAGCCAATGACTGCCCTTTTAAAAGTTAAAGTGAAATTAAGCCGATTTTCTACGTTTTTCCAACAACTCATGCATGATCGGCGTAAGAATCAATTCCATCGCCAACGAAAATTTGGATGCCGGAACAACCAAAGTGTTACGACGCGACATGAATGAATCATGCAACATCGCCTGCAACCAAGGGAAATCAATATTCCATTTCTCAGGTTTACGAATTCTGATCACCATCAGACTTTCATCCGGGGTAGGCACATCACGCGCGATAAATGGATTGGATGTATCCACCAATGGGACACGCTGAAAGTTAATATCCGTATTGGTAAACTGCGGTGTAATGAAATGCACATAGTCATGCATACGTGAAAGAATATTATCAACAACCGCTTCCTGAGAATAACCACGCATAGCGGTATCACGGTGAATCTTCTGAATCCACTCAAGATTCACAACAGGCACAACACCCAACATTAAATCCACATAGGGACGTACTTCTTCAACCCCACCATGAAGACCTTCATAAAAAAGTAAATCGCTACCTTCAC
>CAZKHV010000072.1:0-6501 GCA_964552605.1 uncultured Zetaproteobacteria bacterium
CGGGTTTTTTGAGTTTATTTGAAAAGCCGCGCCCGTTAAAAATCATGCACAGTGGGAAGTTAAGGGCGCAGCAAACAGCCATGATGTTCGCAGAAGCCTGGGGTGGTATTGCTTGCGCAGAAGCGACTGGACTTGCTGCGAATGATCATCCTTCCGTCTGGGCAGATCGTTTGGCCGCAATGACCGATGATATGATGTTGGTTGGGCATTTGCCGCACTTGCAGCGTTTGGCTGGATTATTGATTTGCGATGATATTGATCGTGAAGCCGTATGTTTGCGCAATGGCGGAGTGCTATGTTTGGAAAACAGGAATAGGAGTTGGTCTGTGTTGTGGCAAATTAACCCGAGCCTGTTTTATGGGGAAGATTAAATGTGCTCTAAAAAAACATGTTTCATGCTGGCATTGTTTAAAGTATTACTTTAAGCTTCTCAAATGTTGCTTCGATTAAGTATATTGTTTTTAAGTCTTTATTCGATGCTTGCTCTAAGTGAGACGGCATCGGCAGATCAACGGAATCCACGTAACCATGAGCCAATCCGGCCACTGCAAGCGATTGCAGTGGATGCTGAAAAGGTGGCGTTGGGTGATCGTTTGTTTCATGAAACCAAGCTTTCAGGGGATAATTCAATCAGCTGTGCACATTGCCATATTCTGGATCAGGGCGGGGCAGACGGGTTAGCACATTCCTTTGGTGTTGATGGAGTGGCAGGTGAAATGAATTCACCTACTGTTTTTAATGCCGCTCTGAATCTGGCGCAGTTCTGGGATGGTCGCGCCCAAACACTGGAAGATCAGATGGATGGGCCCTTGCATGCCAAGGCCGAAATGGCCTCGAATTGGCCGGATGTGGTTATTAAATTACAGGCAGAAGCATCGTACAAGGCTGTTTTTAAGCAGCTTTATCATGACGGCATTAACGAAGAAAACATCAAAAATGCTATTGCTGAATTCGAGCGTTCATTGATTACCGTCGATTCGCGTTTTGATCAATATTTACGTGGCGATGATAACGCCATCAATGATAAAGAGAAAAAAGGTTATGCCTTGTTTAAGGGCATGGGCTGTGTGGCTTGTCATCAGGGTGAAAATGTTGGTGGTAATCTGTTTCAAACGCTGGGCATTATGGAAGATTATTTTGCCACCTATGATCACATTAAAACACGCGATTTGGGTCGTTTTAATGTCACCGGGAAGATTGAAGATAAATTCAAATTTAAAGTGCCATCGTTGCGTTTGGTGACATTAACCGCGCCTTATTTTCACGATGGCAGCAAAGCAAAACTGGAAGATGTGGTGCGTACCATGGCGCGCTATCAGTTGGGCATTAAAATCACCGATGCGGATATTGCATCGGTAATTGCATTTTTGGGTACTTTGGTTGGTAAGCATCCCAGATTAGATGTGGACAAATTGGCTGCGGTCAAATAAGCAGTGAAGCAATTATTACGTCCTGTTTTTATCGTTGTATGTTTATCTCTTTTGTTATTTTATGTGTATCAACAATCCAAAACCGTTGATATTTCACCCATTCAAAAGGCTCAACATCTCATTACCCTGATTGAGTTCAATGAAAGCAACCTTGAACGTGATATGTTGAAAATTCGTAATGGTGAGCTAACACATTTTGATACATTGAAGTATGAACTGCGCCATCTGATGGAAATCATGCAACAGCTCGAGCTATTGATTCCAGCCGATATTCAAGCTTTTGCTGCATTGCAAAAAAAGATTAACGATCAATCCCTCGTCATTGAACAGTTTATGTCCGATCAAGCGGTGTTGAGTAATTCGCTGCGTTATTTGCCTACCGCAATTGATGTTGCAATTGCTAAATACCCCGAGCATGAAGCTGCATTGCTTGGCTTGCATCGTGATCTGCTGGACTATTTACGCGGCTCGAGCCCGAAGCAACTACCAAAAATTAAACAGCAGTTGTTGAATTTGCAGGTCAGTGGCGCATTAAAAAAACACATTGAACATGTGTTTGTCCGCAATCAACGTGTATTGGCTATTTTAGCCGAATTGGATGCGGCGGGCATCGACAATGAAACAATGAAACTAAACAAGCAACTCGATGCTTATACCGAAGCAGGTATTGCGCACATGAAACAGTATCAGCTATGGATGTTTGTACTGGCGGCTTTATTGATTTTATACATTGGCTGGGTGGTCTGGCGACAAACACAGCTTGCCAATCGTTTGCGAAAGGCGTTGATGCTTGTTGAAAAACAACAAAAATCACTCGATGAACACGCCATTGTTACCATTGCTGATCCGCAGGGTAATATCATTTATGCCAATGATAAGTCGTGTGCAATCAGTGGTTATAGTCGTGCCGAAATGATGGGGGGAAATCACCGGTTACTTAATTCGGGCTTGCATCCGGAATCTTTTTTTGAACGCATGTGGCATACGATTACTGCCGGTAAGGTATGGCATGGTGTGATTCGCAATCAGCGTAAGGATGGTAGCTATTATTGGGTTGAGACCAGCATTGTCCCGTTCATGGATGAACATGGCGAGCCCTATCAATACGTTTCAATTCGTACTGACATTACCAAGATCATTGATCAGGAAGAAGAGGGGCGTTTGCATCAGAAAAAACTGGAACATGCTCAACGCCTCGAATCGCTCGGTGTCTTGGCCGGAGGCATTGCACACGATTTTAATAACCTGCTGACGGCGATCATGGGCAATGCCGGTTTGGTTGAACGTACGCTGAAGATGGGTGATCCATCCAGAGACAAGGTTCACCGTGTGATTGATGCGGCTGAAAAAGCAGCCAGTCTATGCAAGCAGATGCTGGCCTACTCGGGTAAAGGGCATTTTATTATTCAGTCCTGTGATATGTCGTTATTGGCTGAAGAGATGGCTGAGTTATTGCAAGTGTCGATTGATAAAAATGTTGTCATTAAATATGAGCTGGCTGAAAATCTACCCGCTGTTGAAGCCGATGTAGCACAGATGCATCAGGTGATTATGAATTTGATCACCAATGCCAATGAAGCGACAGAAGGTCATAGCGGTGTGATCACCTTATCCACCGGATGGGTGTCTGCCGATCGCACCTATCTGGATAATATGGTGAGTGACGATAATTTGCCGGAAGGTGATTATGTCTATCTGGAAGTCTCCGATAATGGCTGCGGCATGGATAAAGCAACGATAAATAAAGTATTCGATCCGTTTTTCACGACCAAGTTTACCGGGCGCGGTTTAGGCATGAGTGCCTTGCACGGCATTGTACGTGGTCATCAGGGTGCAATTCGAGTTTATTCTGAATTCGGCTCGGGTACGACAGTCAAGGTTTTGTTGCCTGCATCCGAGTCCGTTGCAATGCCAACGGTTGAGACAAATGAAAACGAGAAAATAACATCGATGCAAAAAGGCACAGCCTTGATTGTTGATGATGAAGAAATGATTCGCGAATTGGCAGGGGTGATGCTGCGTGAAATGGGTTTTGAGATATTAACCGCGAGCAATGGACTCGAAGCAGTAAAACTTTATCCCGAACACATCAATGCCATCACTCTGGTTTTGCTGGATATGTCGATGCCAAAAATGGATGGCGAAGAAACATTCCGTGAATTGAGAAAGATGAATCCGGATGTGTGTGTAGTATTATCTTCCGGTTACAATGAACAGGAAGCCACCGAACGCTTTAAAGGCAAAGGTTTAGCCGGTTTTGTGCAAAAACCCTATTTGCCGGATGCTCTGGAAAAAGTGGTATTGGAAGCACTCGGATAAACCTGTTTCGGATTCGTATGGCTAGTTATTTGTTGGCGCGTCGGGCTTTAAAGAACTGCTTTAGCAGGGTGCTCGATACTTCTGCCATCAGGCCGCTAGTGATTTCTACCTGATGATTTAAACGTCGGTCGGATAACAATTGGTACAGCGATTCCACTGAACCTGTTTTTGGATCTGTTGCGGCATAGACAAGGCGGGATATTCTGGCGTGTACAATCGCACCAGCACACATGCAGCACGGTTCCAGAGTAACATACAGCGTGCTGCCATTGAGCCTGTAGTTGTTTGTTGCCTGACAGGCGCTGCGAATGACCCGCATTTCAGCATGCGCCGATGCATCTGAGAGTGTGATCGGGGCATTGTGTTCAGCGAATACCTTACCATCGGGTAACAGCAGTACTGCGCCAACCGGCACTTCGCCCTGCTCAGCAGCTTGCTCGGCAAGCTCAAGTGCCATACTCATATAATGCAGGTCGCTATTCATTAACGGTTTAATTTCGGATCGAAGTAGTCGCGCAAGCCTTCACCAAGCAGGTTATAACCGAGCACAGTGATCAGAATCGCCATGCCGGGGAAAGCAGACAACCACCACGCAATCTGGATATTATCTTTACCATCGGTCAAAATATTACCCCAGGATGCATCGGGCGGTTGCACACCCAGCCCCAAAAAGGATAAGCCGGACTCAACCAGCACCGCACCGGCAATACCAAGAATGGCAGAGACCAATACCGGCCCCATGGCATTGGGTAACAAATAGCGCCACATCAAACGAATCGGTGATACACCGAGACTATGGGCGGAGAGGATAAATTCGCGTTGGCTTAAACTTAGAAACTCAGCCCGAACTAAGCGTGCAACGCCCATCCATGAGGTTAAACCAATGACAATCATGATGTTCCAGATCGAGGGTTCCAGAAAAGCGATAACTGCAAGAATAAGAAAAAAAGTAGGGAAACAGAGCACCATATCTGTCACCCGCATCAGCATCGCATCAATGCGGCCACCAAAGAAGCCTGCAACCGCACCCAGAATTAAGCCCAGAATTAAGGAAATGCCGACGGCAACAAAGCCAACGGCCAGTGATATACGTGCGCCATAAAGCATGCGAGAAAACACATCGCGACCCAAGGTGTCCGTACCGCACCAGTGTTGCCATGACGGCGGCATGAGGATAACACTGACATCGATATCGGTGGGATCATACGGGGCAATCCATGGAGCCAATAAGGCCAACAAAGCGATGCTGATGACCACGGCACCTCCAATGCACATCAGTGGAAAACGTTGCATGAGTGCAATCATTATTTACCACCATGACGGATGCGCGGATCAACCCATGCATAAGAGATATCCGCGATCAGGTTGCCCAATAAGGTCAATACAGCGCCAATCACGGTAATCCCCATGACCAGTGGATAGTCGCGTGATAATACGGCTTCAAAAAACAACAGTCCCATGCCGGGTAAAGAGAATAATTGTTCAACAATGACAGAGCCACCAATGAGACCCGGAATGGACAGGCCAAGCAGGGTGATAATGGGTAACACTGCATTTTTTAATGCCAAACGATAACGGATAGTTGATTCCGGCATGCCCATCGCACGTGCCGTGGTAATATAATCGGAGCGGATCACATCCAGCATGCCGGTGCGCATAAAACGGCTCATGCCGGCTAGCCCACCAATGGCAGATACAAAAACAGGTAAAATCAAATGCTTGAGCATATCGACTTGTTGTTGCCAGAAACCCATCTGTTGCCAGCTATAGTCATGCAGGCCTGAAATGGGTAACCAGTTTAAATTCACGCCTAAGCCAATCATCAACAATAAACCGAGCCAAAAGGAGGGGATGGCAAACCCAATGAACACAAACACCGTCATCCCCTTATCAAACCAGGAGTCACGCCGCACGGCACTGGCCACTCCAATCGGAATGGCGATCAGAATAATAATCAACATGGCCAGGATATTGACCCATAACGTCACCGGAATACGTTCGCTTATTTTATCAATTACAGCCCGGCCATCGGCTGAAAACGATTGCCCGAAATCGAGTACGGCCAAGCGTTGAAGCCAGTTCCAGTATTGCTGGTATAAGGGCTGATCCAGACCATAATAAGAGCGCAAACGTTCGATATCCTGAGCGGAGACTTTGGGATTAAATTCCTGACCCACCACGCTCGGCTCACCCGGAGCAAGATGCATCATACCAAATGAGATGATAGTAATGCCGAATAGCAGGGGAATCATGCCAGCAAGGCGTTTCATTATATAGGCTATCACAGAGCAAACCCTAGCTTGAGTGTTTGGGAATACCATTGCTCATGTAAATAGCGAATAAAAGTGGTATAAATGCCTTGAATAATTACTGTATTTTATATTAATTTTCCTTACTCAACTTGACACAATCGGCTTTTCTTGTTCATATGAGCCACTTGCAAAGCTCGGGTCGAATACATTGTAATCCCACTTTGGGCGGGCTTTCAGGCTGGATTGAAAGGCATAGTGGTTTTATCCTTCAAAGGTTCAGGCTGGAAATACGCCATTGTGGAGGAGTAAATTGCCCCTCATGGTTTTTGCAAGCAGCTCATATTTAGCCGGATTGTTTGAATTAGCAGGGAGAGGATCAGTGAAAAAGTATTTATTTATTATGATGGTGGCTTTTGTTGTCGCATGTTCAGCACCATTCTCGATAGCATCATTCAATGCTGGCTATCCGCATCTGGAAGCGGCAGAAGATGCGACAGGCA
>CAZKHV010000073.1:0-6470 GCA_964552605.1 uncultured Zetaproteobacteria bacterium
GTTGAATATTTTGTATCCTATTATGATTATTATCAGCCGGAAGCTTATGTGCCATCGAGTGATACCTATATTGAAAAGGATTCGGCGATTAACGAACACATTGATCGCATGCGGCATGCTGCCACCCGGGTGTTATTGGAGCGCGAGGATGTGATTATTGTTGCCTCGGTGTCGTGTATTTATGGTTTGGGTAGTCCGGAAGCCTATTCAAATATGTTGTTGTATTTTGAAGTGGGGCGCGAAGTGGATCAGCGCGCGGCGATCAATAAGTTAGTAGAATTGCAGTACCAGCGTAATGATATGGATTTTCATCGTGGTACGTTTCGTGTGCGTGGCGATGTCTTGGAGGTTTATCCGGCACATGCCGAAGACTTTGCTATTCGGGTGGAATTCTTCGGTGATGAGATCGATGCCATTAGCCAATTCGATCCCTTAACCGGTAAACGCATGGATGTGTTGCACAAATATACCGTGTTTCCCAAAAGCCATTTTGTGACACCGCGTGATCAGCTGCTCAAAGCCATGGATGCGATTCGTGATGAACTGGCTGAAAGGCTGGCTGAATTGTACGATCAGAATAAGTTGGTTGAAGCGCAGCGCTTGGAGCAGCGCACCATTTTTGATCTCGAAATGATTCAGGAAGTGGGCTTTTGTACCGGAGTGGAAAACTATTCACGTCATCTGACCGGTCGGCCGCCGGGTGATTCTCCACCGACATTGCTTGATTATCTGCCGAATAATGCACTGGTGATGGTGGACGAGTCGCATGTGACCGTACCGCAAATCGGCGGCATGTTTAAGGGTGATCGTTCACGCAAACAGACCTTGGTTGATTTCGGTTTTCGTTTGCCTTCCGCACTCGATAACCGGCCGTTGCAATTTCATGAGTTTGAAGCCGTTGTGCCACAAGCAATCTATGTGTCTGCTACGCCGGGGGCATATGAGCTGGAGCATTGTGGTGGCGTGGTGGTGGAGCAGGTTATTCGTCCGACCGGTCTTATTGATCCGCCCATTGAAGTGCGTCCGGCCTCATCGCAGGTGGATGATTTTGTATCGGCAGCCAATGCGACGATTGCGAATGGGCATCGGGTCTTGGCAACGTGTTTGACCAAACGCATGGCTGAAGATTTGTCCGAATATTTGAATAATCTGGGTTTGAAAGTGCGTTATCTGCATTCCGATATTGATACCGTGGAGCGGATGGAGATACTGCGCGATTTGCGGCTCGGTGTGTTCGATGTGTTGATTGGCATCAACCTCTTGCGCGAAGGTCTGGACTTGCCGGAAGTGGCGCTGGTGGCGATTTTTGATGCGGATAAAGAAGGCTTTTTGCGTTCGGAGCGCTCATTAACGCAAACCATTGGCCGGGCGGCTCGCAATGTGGATGGTTATGTTATTTTGTATGCGGATAAAGTGACCGGTTCGATGCGACGTGCGATGTTGGAAACGGAACGTCGGCGAGTAAAGCAGCTGGCTTACAATGAGCGGCATGGCATTACACCGGCGACGGTGAAGTCGGATATTAAAGATATACTGGGTTCAGTCTATGCGATGGATTATGGTCATATTCCGGAAGTGGCGGAGCCAGAGCCATTGAGCGGGGCAGATAGAGTGACACGGATCCATGAATTGGAGCGCTTGATGACCGAAGCGGCAGCGGATTTGCGTTTTGAAGATGCGGCAGCGCATCGTGATGAAATATTAAATTTACAAGCGAAGAAGGAATCATAACGGAATGAGTAAATTACCAACCATAAGTGATGCACTGATTAATACTTGGGTGGGAAAAACCTTTGCCATGCGTGGAAAACGCTATTTTAAACATGATCGTGTTACGGAATTGGAGCCATTGCAACACGGCACGCAATTGATGGGCGATGTGCAGGGCACGGCTGCAAAACCGTATGAAGTGTTGATTCATTTTGTATCGGACGATGAGATTCGCGGTGATTGTACGTGTTCTGTCGGGCGCGATTGCAAACATGTCGGTGCGGTGTTGTATGCTTGGATGGATCAGCAGGATGATGTCAGCGCAGCGCCTGCCGTACCACCTGGGCCGATGATGTTCGGGCAATGGCTGGGTGCGCTGGAGCAGGCCAATGATGGAAAAGTGGCGCATCAGGAATATCCGGAGAGCGTGAAGCAGCGTTTGCTGTATATCCTGGAGCCGGATGGTGATTTGAATGTGCGCTTGCGTTTTATCACGGCTCGGTTGTTGAAATCGGGCGCGTATGGCAAAGCACAGGATTATAATCCCGCCAATATTCTTACCTATACGCCGCCGCAGTTTATTTTATCCAGCGATGAATCGATATTGCGTGAAGTGGCGACAGACTGTTCTTTATCATCCTTGCATGGTTATCGCATCAAAGGCGCACAGGGTTTAAAAATATTAAAGCGTGCCTTGAGTAGCGGTCGCTGCCATTGGCAAAGTAAAGATTCGGATGCCTTGCAGCGGGTGGATAAACGGCAGGGTGTATGGGGCTGGAAACTGGGTGAACGTGGTGATCAGCATCTGACGTTGCAAATGTCGGATGCGGAATTGATTGTGCCGACCTCACCGCCTTGGTTTGTTGATATCAGTCAGCATGCCTGCGGCCTGGTCGAGAGCGGCCAGATCGCCGATGTGGCGGAGATTCTGCTCAATATTCCGGCCATTGAACTCGACTGCTCGGATGAGGCGATTGACGATGTAACCCGGCAGTTGCCGGCTGATGTGCCGCCGCCGGTGCGTTTGTTGCATGTACACCGCGAAGTGACTCCGCAGTTGTTGCTACGTTTGAAAACCATGAAACTGGCACAGCAATGGGGCTATCGTACACCCGAGCAATGCCATGTGGTGGAATTGTTGTTTGATTACGATGGCAAAAAAGTGCCGTTGACTGCGCAGCCGCAATCGGTGCGTACGATTCGGGGCGACAAAGTCATTGATTATGCCCGTGATACGGCTTGCGAAGCTCAGGCTGTGGAAGCTTTATCGCTGGCGGGTCTGTATCCGGCACGAGACCATGAGCTGGCTGAGCAAGTTGATTTTCCCTATCAGACGTTTCGCTTGGGACACGATGATGATTGGCCGGAATGGATGTTGTATGAAATTCCTGAGTTGAAGGAACTCGGTTTTGTGGTGGAAGTGGCGGACGATTTTGGTTTCCGAGTCGAGCAGGCCAGCGCATGGGAATTGAATCTGGAGCAAAGCAAGAGCGATAATTCCAGCAGTTTGATGGGTCAGGCCAGTTTCATGGTGAAACTCGATAGCGGTGATGAAATTGATTTGATTGATGCGCTGGCGCGTTGGGTGAGCAGTAAGCCGGAATTGCTCAAGGCCGAGTCGCTGGCTCGTTTGAAAGAGCGGGCGCATATTCCACTGCCCTTGCCCGATGGTCGTTTGTTGCCTGCACCGGGTGAAATGGTGGCCAATATCTTACACTTTATGATGGATGTCTTTGCCGGCTCCTCTGGTACGGTGACGGTGGAATTATCTGTACCGCAGTTGTTGGCTCTGGAAGAGAGCATGAACGAATCGGCAGCACCGGTGCAGATCAGCAGCAGTGTGTGGCTTAAGCAAATGAAACAATTGGCGGATCTGGAGAATTTACCGGTCTGTGATGTGCCGGTCGGATTGCAGGCTGAATTGCGCGATTATCAGCGTGATGGTTTAAGCTGGATGCAGTTTCTGCGTCAGATGAATCTCGGTGGTATCATGGCTGATGATATGGGACTGGGTAAAACCGTTCAGGCCCTGGCACACATACTAAAAGAGCAAGAAGATGGGCGTTTGAAGCATCCGGCGCTGGTCATTGCGCCGACCAGTTTAATGCACAACTGGCGACGAGAAGCGGAGAAATTTACACCGGGGATGTCCTTGCTGGTTGTACACGGGCCGGATCGTGCCCGGCATTTTGAGAGTCTGGCCGACTATGATTTGGTGATTACCACCTACCCCTTGCTGGCGCGGGATTTTGAGGTGCTGGAAGCACAAAACTGGCATATGTTGATTCTTGATGAAGCACAATATATCAAAAACCCACGTTCAAAAGTGTCGCGTTTGGTGCGCCAGTTGAATGCACAGCACAAGATTTGCATGACCGGCACGCCGATTGAAAATCATCTGGGTGAATTGTGGGCGCAGTTTGATTTTCTCATGCCGGGTTATCTGTACGACATGAAAGGCTTTACCAAGCTGTTCCGTAAACCGATTGAAATTCAGGGTGATTCCGCCCGTCAGGATGCGCTGAATGTGCGTTTGCGCCCCTTCATGTTGCGCCGTTGCAAAGAAGAAGTGGCGCTGGAACTGCCTCCGAAAACAGAGATTATTCGCAGTATTGAAATTGAAGGCGCACAGCGTGAATTGTACGAAAGTGTACGTTTGGCCATGCAGAAACGGGTGCGTGATGCGGTGGCATCGATGGGACAATCGCAGAGCCAGATTGTGGTACTCGATGCGTTGCTGAAAATGCGTCAGGTGTGTTGTGATCCGCGCTTGGTCAATGGCTTGCAGGGCGAGCCACCGGTTTCGGCGAAACTGCAAATGTTGATGGAGTTGTTGCCGGAGATGATTGAGGAAGGACGGCGCATATTATTGTTCTCGCAGTTCACCTCGATGTTGTCGTTGATCGAGCAGGAATTAAAAGCCAAAGACATTGCTTATGTGAAACTGACGGGTAAAACTCAGGATCGGGTCACGCCGATTGAATCGTTCCAGAATGAAGAGGTACCGTTGTTTTTGATTAGCCTGAAAGCCGGTGGTGTAGGGCTGAACCTAACTGCTGCTGATACGGTCATCCATTACGATCCATGGTGGAATCCGGCGGTCGAAACACAGGCTACCGATCGCGCCCATCGAATTGGTCAGGATAAAGCCGTGTTTGTGTATAAATTGATTACCGAAGGCTCGGTTGAAGAAAAGATATTGGAATTGCAGGAACGCAAACGCGATCTGGCCAATGCCGTGCATCAGAAAAATGCCGCCAAGAAACCCTTGTGGTCATCGGAAGAACTCGATGCCTTGTTTGCGCCTCTGACGTAGAGACTCAATCAGCGGGATTGATTTCGATTGACCCCGATGCTCAGCCTTTCAGAGTGGGGCTGTTGTTGCATGGATGGCCGTTTGGTAGTTTAGGAGAGAGTTGTATGTTTAGTCGTTTAAGTGAAAAGATCGGGGATATTGCCCATAAATTGCGCGGTGCTGCGCGTGTATCCGAAGCGGATCTGGATGCCACCCTGCGTGAAATGCGCTTGGCCATGCTCGAAGCGGATGTGGCTTTGCCGGTAGTGCGTCATTTGATGGCTGAAGTGAAAGAGCGGGCGCTGGGTGCGGATGTGGCCAAGAGCCTGCAACCGGGTCAGGTGATCATCAAGATTCTCAACGATGTGCTGACCGATCTGTTGGGTGGCCAACGTCGTGATCTGGATTTGTCCAAAATCCCGTCGGTGATTCTATTGTGTGGTTTGCAGGGAGCCGGTAAAACCACGACGGCAGGTAAACTAGCCCGTTTATTGGTATCGCAGGGTAAAAAAGTAGCACTGACTTCGGTCGATGCCACGCGTCCCGCAGCGCGTGAACAGTTGCAGGTGCTGGCCGGGCAAGTCGGTGTGCCGTTTATTGCTGGAGAAGGCTCAAGTGCTGCCAGGATGGCGAAATCGGCTATGTTGCAGGCAGGTCGTGATGGTCACCACGTATTGATTCTCGATACTGCCGGTCGTCAGGTGGTGGATGATGCCTTGATGGCAGAGATCAAAGATGTGGCCGATGCTGTGGATGCCAGTGAACGTTTGTTGGTGCTCGATGCGATGACTGGGCAGACGGCTTTGGCGATTGCCGAGCAGTTCCATGCTGCGGTGAATATGTCCGGCTGTATTCTGACCAAAACCGATGCCGATGTGCGTGGTGGTGCGGCCTTATCCGTGGCGCATAGTACGGGTGTACCGATTCGTTATGTCGGTACGGGTGAAAAGATTGAAGCCTTTGAATTGTTTGATCCATCGCGTATGGCTGGCCGGATTCTGGGGCAGGGCGATGTGGTTGGGCTGGTGGAAAAAATTCAGGCCAATGTCGATCAGAAGGTAGCAGAAAAAGCCGCAGCCAAGATCAAGAAGGGTCAGTTTGATCTGGGTGATTTTGCTGAGCAGTTGGGTCAGATGCAGAATATGGGTGGCATGGCCGGTATGTTGAAAATGATGCCGGGTATGAAATTACCACCGGAAGCGATGGCTCAGATGGATGATAAACCCATCAAACGGATGCAGGCCATGGTTTATTCGATGACCGAAAAAGAACGTAAATATCCCCGTTTGATCAATGGCAGTCGCAAACGTCGTATTGCCAATGGTTCGGGCACGAATGTGCCGGAGATCAATCGTATGCTCAAACAATTTGCTCAGATGCAGAAAATGATGAAGCGCATGAAAGGTGGCAAGGGTCGGCGCATGATGAGCCAGATGATGGGTAAATTTGGTGGTATGGGTGGCGG
>CAZKHV010000074.1:0-6413 GCA_964552605.1 uncultured Zetaproteobacteria bacterium
ATGCGCTGGTGAATATCGGTGCCAATATGATGAATATCAATGTGCTGATCAATGGTCGTATGGCGTTTGTACGCGATCAGTTTTATGGCGGCCAGAACTTGACCGAAGAAATTCAGAAAGCTCATCATATCAGTTATCAGCAGGCCGAACACTTGAAAATCGAGTCGTTTGCGGATATTCAAGCTGAAGCGCTGGAGCATTTTTATGTTGGCTTAACATCGGAGTTGGTGCGTTCGTTGGACTTTTATTCGGCCAGCCGGGCGGAGTTTCCAGTGCGTAAGCTGTTTCTCAGTGGTGGCTGTGCATTGTTACCGAATATCGCTATGGAATTGGAACAGCGCCTTGGTATTGATACTACCATACTCAACCCGCTGCAGAATATTACCATTCCATCGCGTCAATTTGATGTTCAAAAGCAGCGTGATTTGGGGCCGATGATGATGGTGCCGATTGGTTTGGCTTTGCGGAATTTTGATACATGATTCGCATTAACCTTATTCCTTATCGCACAATCCGTCGTCAGAATCAGATTGTACAGCATGTCAGTAGCTTTGTTGCAGTGATTGTGTTGGCTGCTTTATTGGCACTTGCTGCGCATACAACGGCATCATTGCAACTCTCGGATTTAAAAGAACAGACCATAGTGCTGCAGCAACAGAATATCGATTTAAAAAAGAAAATTGGTAAAATTAAGGATCTGGATAGTTTGCGTAGCAATGTTGAACGCAAGCTCGCTATTGTGGATCGTTTGCAGGAGGGGCGTTTCCATTCTTTGATTACGCTTCATACGATAGCCAATTTGATTCCACAGAATGTGTGGCTGCGTGGACTTAGTGACAAAGGTCATGATATTGAATTGTCCGGTCTGGCGGAAAGCAATAAGGCGGTTGCAGTGTTTATGCGTAAACTGGATCAGTCGGCTATTTTTTCCAATGTGCGTTTGAGTGTGATTAATCGAGTTGTGGTGGATGGCTTGCCACTGCGTCAGTTCAGTTTGACTCTGGCTCGACAAGAGGCCAAAAAAGCACAGACATCTGCCGCATCCAGAAGGCAGTCCTCCTGATGTTTGAGTCGATGAAGCTCTCCATGTACGAATCGCTGCGGCCAATATTGCCGGTGCCACTGTGGCATAAACTATTATTTCTGCTGGTTGCTTTTGCATTGATTGCGGCAACATATTTTTATATGGGTTGGATGCCATTGCAGCAATCCATTGACCAGCAACAGGCGCAGAAACAAATGCAGCAAACGATTTTGTTGCGCAATCAGCATTTAGCACATGATTTACCACGCAAACAGCGTGAATACGCCCAGCTTGAAAAGCAATTGAAAGTAGCGCTGAACATGCTGCCCAAGAAATCACAAATTCCGGATTTGCTGGAAAATGTATCTTGGGCAGGTAAAGACTCCGGCCTTGAATTTAAGACGTTTAAACCGGGTCGGGAAGTTACGAAACAGATTTATGCTGAAGTGCCAGTATCATTTAATATCTCCGGTAGCTTTCGCCAGTTGCTTACCTTTCTGAAACGGGTCGGTGAAATGTCACGTATTGTGGATGTGAAAAACATGCAGTTATCGCGTGGCAAGTCGGCGGGTATGTTATCGGTGAAAGGGCAGGCTGTGACCTACAGGTTTGTCGAAGTAGGAGCTAAAAAGGGACGTAAAGGACAACAACGATGATCAGTGTTCAGCCTTACGTGTCCGGGAGACAGCAATGAGAGCAGAGATGAATAATATTGCAACGATGGTTGTGCGTGGAGGCAAAGCCTTCGGGCGTTACGCGCTCGGCCTTGCTATGGCACTCAGTGTGTTTTGTAGCCCAGCTCTGGTGGCGCAGGCGGCGACCATTGAAAGTCTACAATTGCTCTCGGATGATGTCGGTGAAAGTTTACGTATCACGATGGATGAAGCGGCTGAATATCAGGTGTTCAACTTGGCCGCTCCGAGCCGGTTGGTGGTGAGCTTTCCCAATGCCAGTATGGCTGCAGCAGTGTCTGCATTGCCCGGTGGTAAACGCATCGAAAATATTGTGCCGGTGCAGGATAGCCATGGTGTGCGTATTGAGGTTGTTTTAGCAAGCGGGACGGAATACGAAATTATTGAAAAGGGCAATGATCTGCTGGTGAAATTTAGCGGCAAGCCTGTTGCCTCGAATACGAACGCTGGTGCGGTATTGCAAGATATTGAAGTGCGAGATCAAGGTGGAGTGACAGAATTGATCTTGCGTGGTCAAAATATGGATGCCAATCATAATGCTCTGGTGACCAATGATGGTGCAACCATGGTGCTCGATTTCTGGGGTGGAAAATCCAAGCTGCCCAAGGAATATTATGAATACAGTGCGCAGCGCTTGAATCATGTGGCCATCGGTTCGGCGGAAGGCCGTTTGCGTTTGGTGCTTGCCTTGCGTAACGGTGCCGGTACGCATCAGCAGATTGATGCCAGTGCCAATGAAATGGTGGTGCGTTTTGGCAAGATCAAAGCCAAATCTCGTGCCGGTGTCTTGATGGTTGAGGCGGTTGATTTTCAGCCGGATGATCGTATTGCTCACTTGGTGATTCGTAGTGACGGCGCCAGTCCTATCGTGAATTTGCAGGAAAAAGATGGTAAGGTGATTATTGATTTGAAGCAGGCGCAATTGGCCGATGGTCAGGAGCGCACTCAGGATGTGCGTGCTTTTCCGGGGCCGGTGAAACAAATCGATAGTTATGGCTTGAATAAGGATGTGCGCATTGTTGCACGCCTGCGTCAGAAATCGGTCGTGACTTCGTATCAGACGGGCAATGTATTAACCGTGACGATAAAACCTGCGGATATGGTGGAAGCGGCTCAGGCTGATGATAACGTAGTGCGCGATGAACGCATTTATAAGGGTCAGAAGGTGACGTTTAATTATAAGGATATTGATATTCGCAATGCCTTGAAATTGATCGCTGAAATGTCCGAATTGAATATTATTATGTCGGATGATGTGAGCGGTGTATTGACCATGCGTTTGGTGGACGTGCCCTGGGATCAGGCGTTGGATATTATTCTTGCGGCGAAGGGATTGGGCAAAGAGAAAAATGGTAATGTGATCCGTATTGCGCCCTTAACTGTATTGAAAGCGGATGCCGATGCGCGTAAGGATGCTAAAAAGAGTGCGGAACAAATTGCACCACTTGAAACGGAGTTTATTCAGCTCGGTTACGCTTCAGTCAATGATGTTCGAGTGATTCTCGAAGGCGGTTCGGTGAAGAAAAATATCGCTGGTGGCACAGTGGGTAATCAAGCGGCAGGCGGTCAATCATCAAGCAATTCATCATCCACCTCATCACAATCATCCGGTGAACTGAAATTATTATCCGACCGTGGTATTATCATGTTGGATGAGCGCAGCAATACGATGATTATTACCGATACACGGGAGCGTTTGAATAATATTAAGCGTTTGATTGCCGTGATTGATAAGCCGGCTCAGCAGGTGTTGGTTGAAGCGCGTATTGTGGAGGCATCGGATGCATTCTCACGTGATCTGGGGGTGAAGTGGGGCGGTGGTTTTAATGCTACGGGCAATCGCTTTACCCATGGAATCGGTAGTCCCGGTAATCCAGTGGGAGCGGTGGGCAATAATATTGTTGACCTAGGTGCTGCCGTAGGTGCGGGAGCTGGTGGCGCGATTGGATATACGCTTGGTACCTTGAGTGGAGCATTGAATTTGAACCTGGAATTGTCGGCAGCTGAAATTGAAGGGGATATCAAGGTGGTATCGAGCCCGCGTGTGTTTACCAGTAATTTGCAGGAAGCCATTATTGAACAGGATAAACAGATTCCATTCTCGGTGGTAACGGCTTCGATCCCACCGGTAATTTCAACGAAAATGGTGAGCGCGAAGCTGACTTTGAAAGTAACACCTCAAATCACGGCGGATAATCGGATTATCATGCAGCTTGAGGTGAATAAAGATACGCCGATTGCAAACCCGACACCGGGCGGTGATCCGACCATTGATAAGAAGAGAGTCATCACGAAGTTATTGGTTAAAAACGGTGAAACGGTCGTGCTCGGCGGTATTTATACTCAGACCATTTCTCATACGGTTAATTCAGTGCCGGGTTTAAGTGCGATTCCTATTCTGGGTAATTTATTCAAACGCAACCAGAAAACCAACAATCGCAGCGAATTATTGATTTTTATTACCCCGACCATCATTGATGGAGCCGTTAAGCTTCGTTAGTTGGGGACGTATGAAACAGTCTGAAATCAATTGAAAAAACAAAGCAGGCTAAAAATCCTGCTTTGTTTTTTCAGGCTGTAGAGTGATTCATGAATTGAACTACCGGTCGTCATTCCCGTGATCAGGTGAATCGCGAAGCGAGAGAGTATCCCCTGGGGGGAAACGGGAATCCAGCTTCATGCTAATATGAACTAGAATGGATGCCCGGTAAAAGAACTCGTGCAGAAGGTGAATGCCGCTTGCGGCAGAGAAGCTACCCTGGGGTCTGACGGTAACTCTAAACCTGAACCACTATAGGTCAGCGCTTACAACACGCAGGCTGCAATCGCATCCGCCATTGCTAAGCCTTGATCACTTAAATAAATGGACTCATCGTTGACGATCAGCTGTCCTTGGTCTCGCCATGGTTGTAGCTCTGTAGAAAACTGTTGCCATGCATCAACATTAAAGCGTTGTTGGAATGCAGCGCGATGGATGCCGCTGCTGCGCCTAAGGCCTAACCAGAAGGCTTCAGCGGCAGCTTGTTGGGCTGTTAACGTTTCGCTGCTGTTGATGGCTTTACCATCGTGCAGGGCGGCTTTCATATAATGCTCTGGCGTGCGGATATTGCTGTAGCGCTGGACACCCCGATCAGGTTCATTCCATTTGCCAGCAGCACCGGCTCCGATACCGATATAATCATGGTACAACCAATAGCCATCATTGTGTCGGCAGTGTTTTTCCGGTTTGGCGAAGTTGGATATTTCATAAGCCGTATAACCGGCTTGATCCAGTTGAGAACGTGTTTTGAAAAACATGTTTAGAGCATCGTCATCATTCGGCAGCGCATAGGGATTAAGGGCATGAGTGGCTGCAAGCTTGGTATGTGGCTCAACGGTTAGTTGATAACAGGATAAGTGTTCTGGCTTTAGTGCTATCGCAGTGTGTAAGGATTTGAGCCATGCAGACAGGCTTTGGCCGGGTAGGCCGTACATGAGATCGAGATTGATATTATCAAAGCCTGCTTGGCGGGCAATATTATAGGCTTGTACGGCTTCATGCGAGCTATGGATGCGTTCAAGCCAGTGCAGTTCCTGTGCATCAAAACTCTGCACACCGATGGATAAACGATTGATGCCGGCTTGGCGGTAAGCCTTGAAACGATCGGCATCGACGCTGCCCGGATTGGCCTCCATGCTGATTTCAGCAGCATCATCGATGCCGCAATAGCTTGCTGCAGCATCCAGGATGGCTTTGATCAGGCTGGGTGGCGCTAGCGACGGAGTACCACCACCGATGAAAATAGTACCGAGTTTGCGACCGGAAAACATCGGGCTATCGGCCCAGTGTTTGAGTTCGTTCATCAGGGCATGCTGATAAGCCAGCCAGTCCGGCTCTGCCCGTTCATGGGAATTAAAATCACAATAATGGCATTTGTGTTCACAGAATGGGATATGTATGTAGAGCTGTAATGGCGATCTCATCGCGGTTGCAGGCATGCGTTTCATCGCTGTTACTTTAATACAATTTCATAGTGATCCGGAGCAAAATTCTGATCGCTGTCTAAGGCTATTTCTTTTTGCAGAAACTCCTCCAGTTGCAATACTCCTTCATTTTCTTCGCCCAACATCAAGTCAATGATATTCGGATGCGCGGTCACGGTGAGTTTTTCACAGGGATAGGCGCGTGCTTCGGCCACAACTTCGCGGAACAATTGGTAGCAGATGGTTTTGAGGCTTTTGGCTAAACCAATACCATGACAGCTGCAACATTCGGTGAGCAGAATGCGCCCCAGAGATTCGCGGGTGCGTTTGCGGGTCATTTCAACCAGACCCAGCTCCGAGAGTTGTACAATATGATTTTTAGCTTTATCACGTTTAAGTGCATCAGCCAGAATTTCCATCAGTTTTTGTTTGTTTTCTTCTTCCTGCATATCGATGAAATCAATCACGATAATACCACCGAGATTACGCAAACGTAATTGATGCACGATTTCATGGGCGGCTTCGAGATTGGTTTTAAAGCCGGTTTCTTCCATGTTTTTGGAACCGACAAAAGAGCCGGAATTCACATCAATAGCAATCAATGCTTCGGTCTGATCGATAACGATATGACCACCGGATTTAAGTGCTACACGGCGCTGAAGTGCGCCTTGAATGGTTGCTTCGACACCGTAGACATCAAAAATAGGACGGTCACCCGGATAAAAATATAATTT
>CAZKHV010000075.1:0-6335 GCA_964552605.1 uncultured Zetaproteobacteria bacterium
GCTGCCATCGTCGTCGTTATTATTAACACCCATATCGTCCTCTCCTCATGCTCCTATCAAGTATAGATTATGATCGGGTAAAGGTATATGTGTTGTTTGAAGATAATTCAGCATTAAATTGATAGTCAGCCAGATCGAATGATTTGATGTCTTCAGGCCTGCTGATGCTATTTTCAATGATATAACGGGCCATGAAGCCGCGAGCCTTTTTAGCGTTGAAGCTGATGATGCGGTATGTACCCTGGCGCAGTTCCTTGAATACCGGAGTGATGATACGTCCTTGAATGTTGTTGCTGTTGATGGCTGAAAAATATTCATTGGAGGCAAGATTGATCAGGATATCATCGCCTTGGGCTGCCAGATCGCTATTGATGCTATTGGTGATGGTGTTGCCCCAGAACTGGTAGAGATTGTTGCCGTGATCAGTGCTGAGTCGGGTACCCATTTCGAGGCGATAAGCCTGCATGAGATCAAGCGGGCGCAATAAGCCGTAGAGGCCG
Source organism: uncultured Zetaproteobacteria bacterium (assembly GCA_964552605.1). Lineage (GTDB taxonomy): Bacteria > Pseudomonadota > Zetaproteobacteria > Mariprofundales > Mariprofundaceae > Mariprofundus. The sequence continues at coordinate 501 of CAZKHV010000075.1, forward strand.
GAGAGAATACGCAGATGATCTTGCGCGTAATCAATGTCGGTGGGTTTGAGGCTTGCTGCATCAAGGCCTTGATAGACATCGCCACAGAAGGCGAATAAGGCTTGTTTGGCGTTCTCGGGCGTGAAGGGGATATGCCAGTCCTGATAGCGTTGCATATTCAAATCGGCCAATTTCATGGATAACTTCATTAAATCGGCAATTTCAAAGCTGTCCTTCTGGCGCATTATTTCAATTAATTCGGCAGCTTTGTGCAAGTGCACAGGTAGGCTATAATCGCTGAGCGGAGCAGGAGTAGTGTAATCGAGTTTCTTGGCGGGTGAGATGGCAATTAGCATGGCCATATACTATGCTTGGACATGATAAGAACAATCGTAAGGGTGGTTTTTTGAGTGGAATTTAGTAAATCGTGTGAAGACTTGATGCGACGGGCAATCGAACTGGCCAAAAAGGGTGTGGGTACCACGCACCCGAATCCACGAGTGGGTGCCGTCGTGGTCAATCATGGTCAGATTGTTGGTGAGGGTTGGCATCACCGGCCGGGTGAAGCGCATGCCGAAGTGATGGCCTTGCAACAGGCGGGAGAGCAGGCCAAAGGTGGTGCATTGTATGTGACACTGGAGCCTTGTGCGGCACATGGCCGTACACCGGCGTGTACAGCCGCGATTCATCAAGCTGGCATTCGGCATGTGGTGTTTGCTTCACGTGATCCGAACCCTGCCATGGCTGGTGGCACGCAAGTCTTGCGAGCATTGGGGCTGGATGTGACGGCTGCTGTGTTGCGTGATGAAGCCGATGCCTTGAATAAAGCTTTTTTCCATTATATACATACCGGACGACCTTATGTGATTTCCAAGGCTGCGATTTCGCTTGATGGCAAGCTGGCCACATACCGCCACCATTCGCAATGGATTAGTGGGGTGCAATGCCGTCAACATGCACATGCGCTGCGAGCGGAATGTGATGCCATTATGGTGGGGGCGGGCACGCTGTTGCATGATAACCCATCGCTGACGGTGCGTGATGCTGAAATGATCGGGGATGTGCCGCTTAGGGTGGTGTTGTGTTTTGAAACACCTGTTTTTTCCGCTCAATGCAAACTGTTGTCGGATGATGCGCCGACACGTTTTTATGTGCGCAGTCTTAATGAGCATGCCGCAGCTTGGACTAATGCCGGAGTGCAGGTCAAACAGGCGGGTGGCTTGTTGTCGGTGTTGCAGTCGTTGGCGGCGGATGGCTATTTGCAGCTGTTGTTGGAAGGGGGAGGGGCATTGCACACATCCTTCTTCGAGGCACAATATAGCGATGAACTGGTGCTCTATCAGGCTCCGATCATCATCGGTGGTCGCGATGCGGTCAGTCTATGGGGTAGTCAGGGTTCGGAAACCGTGGATCAGGCCATTCGATTGCATCATGTTCAACGTGAAATGATGGGTGATGATCAGATGATTCGTGGCACTGTGGTTTATCCCGACTAGCGCAATACAGATGCGGGGGCTTTGATGATTGACCTGCGGCGCTGGCCTTTGTTTTTCCCCTTGTTGGCCGTTGTTGCAGGCTTGGTTTTAACACGTACGGATACAATCCCTGTTTCTATGGCAGTAATCCTTCTGCTTGTGTTTTCGTTTGCATTGATGGTGTTGAAACAACGTGTTCTGGCTGTTTTGTTGATGCTGGCTGCGTTGTGGGGCATGGCTGATTTAATGCTTGATGCTCGTCGTATTGCGGTGGATGAGACATGGCTTAAGGGCAATATGATGGTGACTGCAACGGTTGAAAAGGCGGAGTCGTTGGCTTCATCCAGACGCTATCTTGTACAGAATATCAGACGTGATGATGGATCGCTCTTGCCGGGTAAAGCCTTGCTTTATCGTTATCATCCAACGAAAAAAGATGGAGATATTCCGATTCAGGCAGGGCAGGTGATTCGTGTGCAGGTGCATTGGCGCTTGCCTCGCAATTATCAGAACCCGGGTGCATTTGATTATCGAGCCTGGTGTTTTGATCGGCACATTGCCTTGATTGGCAGCATGCGCGGCAGTCCGCAAGTGGTTGATGTTTCCGTATCATGGCTGGAGCAGCAGCGCCAGATATTACGCCGCACTATAGCTCGGCTGGAAGTGTCGGATGAAGGTGTATTGCCTGCCCTGTTGTTGGCTGAACGGGCAGCAGTCAGCGAACGCGCCAATAGGGTGTTTGCTGCGACAGGAACGGCGCATTTGCTGGCTATATCGGGCATGCATGTTGGTATGGTTGCAGCTTGGGTGTTTGCTCTGGTCTGGTTTGCGGTGACACGACGGGAAGCCTGGATTGTGCATTTTCCGGTGCGCAATATTGCCATGGTAAGCGGGTTTTTTGCGGCTATTGCATATGGGACATTGGCAGCTTGGCCGTTGCCCGCTATCCGTGCAGCGATGATGTTGGGAGCTGCTGTGTTGGCTTGGTATTGGTCATCCCGCAGTGAGCCAGTCAATACTTTATTGGCAGCGCTAGGTCTGATTTTGTTGTTTGATCCATCGGCGGTTGCATCGTTATCGCTGTGGTTATCGTTCGTGGCTACGGCATCGTTATTACTTTGGGCTGGGCAGCTGCGCCCGGAGAATACGGGCGCGTGGTATCGGTCGCTGTTTGTAGCAGTGCAGTCATTATTATGGATTTCGTTGCTGGCTACACTGGCCACATTGCCATTGATTGTTTCGACCTTCGGACGTGTTCCGGTCTATGCCTTGTTGGCGAATGTTATCATGGTGCCGCTGTATGCTTTTTTCATTATGCCGATGGTGCTGTTGGGCGCTGTATTTGCCCTGGTCGGTCTGGATGTGTGGGCTGCAATGTTGATGTCGGGTGCCAGTGTGGCGATCGCTCAGGGCTTGGAGTTGTTGTCGTTTTTGGTAGAGCTGGCTGCGGGTGAGATGTGGGCGGTGCATCCATCGCTTGCGTTGGGTTTGTTCTATGTTGCAGGCATGTTGCTTGGTGCTTACTTGCTGTGGCGTGAACAAAGGTGGAAGGCTGCAGTTGTGGTTGTTGTGGTGCTGGGCATTTATTTGTTTTGTGTATTGCATGAAAATGATGTGCAGCAGCCGCAATGGATCGTGTGGGATGTCGGGCAAGGGGCGGCTTCCACATTGCTGTTGCCGGATAAACAGGTGATCGTTGTTGATGTGCCGGGGCGTGCTGGCAGTCGTTTTAATGGGGGCACAACGGTGGCGGCAGGCTTGCGTGCGCTGGGCTTATCGCATGTTGATGTGTTGGTATTGACGCATGCACAGTCTGATCACCTGGGTGGGGCTTTGTCGTTATTGCGCAGTGTGAATAAGGTGGGTGAGATTTGGTTGCCGGATGTGCCCGATGCACATGCCGATAAGCGGGTGAGGAGCATTGAGCGCTATGCTGCAAAGCATGCTATCGCAGTGCGTTGGATGGCGATAGGGGATAGTAAGCTGTGGCAGGATAGCTCTGGAGAAGCGTTGTTGTTGCAGGTGCTATGGCCGCCGCGCGGGCATGATCCACGCAATGCGAATAATACTTCGTTGGTTTTACGGGCGGACCTGAATGGTGATCTGAAGGCTGATCCGAATGCTGGTTCGAATGGCCATGTGGATATGCTGTGGCCGGGAGACATTGAAATAGAAGCGGAACGATCTCTGATACAGGCAGGCTTGAAGCCTGTCGATATGATGTTGATGCCGCATCATGGCAGTCGCAGCTCCAGTCATACGGCCTTTGTGCAGGCATTGCAACCGGATCTGGCGGTGGCGCAGGCTGGTGTCAGCAATCGTTATGGTTTTCCTGCCGTAACGGTAGTGCAGCGTTATCGGGCTTCTGGGGTAAGGGTATATAATACCGCCAATGGGGCTGTGTTGTTGGGTTTTCCGGCAGGGGATCAATCTGTGGAAGTGCTGCAATGGTCAGCGCAAAGCGGGCTACGCCGTGATATAGCGCTGGCATGGTGGCAGTCATTGTAGGTCTTGATGATGACTTTTGGCGTGGGCTATTCATAATTGCCGCGCGTGATCATGTGGGCTGAAACTCTGTGGTGATGTGAATAGCAATGGCCAGACGATTTTAGCGTCGGTTATGGAGGTATCAGTGATAGAGTTTATTCAGCAGGGCGGCGTGGTGATGTATGCGTTATTGGGTGCGTCGGTGCTATCACTTACTATTATTTTTGAGCGTGCCTGGAGTTTGCGTCGTGCGGTGGTGATTCCATTGTCTGAGGTGAAGTTCATCGAAAAGGCGGTGCGTGAAGGTGATGTTAAAAAAGCCATGCAAGCATGCCAGAGTAATAATACAGCCATGAGCCGTGTGTTGTGGGTGGCATTGTCGAATCGTGGTGTGCGGCGTTCGGTGATGAAAGAGATTCTGGAAGAGACAGGCCGACAAGAAGTGGCACACATGGATCGTTTTATCGGTGTGCTGGGTTTGATTGCAGCAATTGCACCATTGCTGGGTTTATTGGGCACGGTGATTGGGATGATTGAAGTGTTTCAGCAGATTTCATTGCTTGGGGTTGGTAAAGCAGATGTCTTGGCGGGCGGTATTTCAAAAGCCTTGAATACGACTGCATTTGGTTTGACGGTAGCAATCCCATCGATGGTAGCTTATCGCTATTATGAATCGAGAGTGGATGGTTTTGTATTGGAAATAGAGCAGCATGCGATGCGTTTTGTTGAATTATTGAAAGGGGAACGTGCGTGAATCTGCAACGCAAAAAACGTGTTGATTATCTGGTGGATATCACGCCCTTAGTCGATGTGGTTTTTTTAATGCTGATCTTTTTTATGGTGTCGACCACCTTTAATGTCAGCTCTAGCCTTAAATTGGATTTACCTTCGAGCAAGGCCACCGTTCAGCAGAAGGAAATAAAACAGGTGACGATTAGTATCAATGCCAAGGGGCAGCTATATATTAAGGATGAACTTGTGGACGATGCGGATTTGCGCAAGCGTATTTTAAATGTTTCCAAAGGCGATCCGAACATGCGGGTGGTGCTGCGGGCGGATGCGGAGACGCGCCATAAGCGGGTAGTTTATGTGCTTGATACGCTGCGGGGTTTGCACATGAGTAAAATTGGCATCGCTACTGTGGCTCCTGCTGAAGAGAGCCGCTGATGCGTATTGTGCAAAAATTTGGTGGTACTTCGGTTGCTTCAATCGAACGCATCCGAAAAACAGCTGATATTGTACAGGCTGAATTGCAGCGCGGTGTGCAGGTTGCTGTGGTCGTATCGGCCATGAGTGGTGAAACCAACCGTTTGACGGCGATGGCACGCGAGATGAGCGAGCAGCCTGCGGGACGTGAACTTGATGCCTTGGTGGCGACCGGGGAGCAGGTGAGCGCGGCCTTGTTGGCGATTGAATTGCAAGGGCGTGGCATTGCGGCGTATTCGTACAATGGTGGACAGGCTGGCTTTGTGACCGATGGCGATCATGTACGCGCTCGTATCAAGAGTGTGGAAGGGGCGCATTTGCTGGCTCATCTGGAAGCGGGTGAGGTGCCTGTGGTGACCGGTTTTCAGGGTGTGGATGAAAAAGGTAATGTGACAACGTTGGGGCGGGGTGGTTCTGATACATCGGCGGTTGCGCTGGCTATTGCCGTGGCGGCGGATGTTTGTGATATCTATACCGATGTCGATGGTATTTATACGACTGATCCACGCATGGTGCCAAAAGCGCGCAAAATAGACCGTATCAGTTATGAAGAAATGTTAGAGTTTGCATCCTTGGGTGCCAAAGTGTTGCAAACACGTTCGGTGGAGCTGGCGATGCGCTTTGAAATGCCGCTGCATTTGCGTTCCAGCTTTGATTTGGTGCAAGGTACAATGGTTGTTGGGGAGGA
>CAZKHV010000076.1:0-6315 GCA_964552605.1 uncultured Zetaproteobacteria bacterium
CTGTGCTGGTATCCGATGCCTGCGGCATTGCCGATGAACTGGATCAAACATCGGTTATCCCGCTGGATGCCTGCATAGAAACATGGATCAAAGGCTGCAATCATCAATTCGGGCTAACGGTAGAACCAAGTATTCGAAATTGGAGATGCGTGGCCGAAGATCAAGTACACTGTTATCAACAGCATTCATCATAGAGACCTATAACCCGTAGTGCTGTCAATCAGCATCCAGCATGGCCTGGTCGATTTGATCGGGGATGATGGTCATGGGGTGCTTTGAGTCATTTTACTGTTCACGAGATTTACACATATTCAGCAATAGACTCTTTGATCCTGTCAGCATATTTGAAAATATCATCAATGCTATCCATTGCTATACGCTCTTCTGATTTATTGACCATAAAGCCGATATACCATTGCGTATGATTCAAATGCAGGCGGCATATCTGCTTGCGAATGCTATCGTCAAGAATAATGCCACAATAACTTTTTGTATCGCGCATATAAACGCGTTTCACATCAATGCTTTCGCGCAAGATGGCTCGAATAATATTGAATCCTTCGCGTTCCTCATCGGTAGTAACGATGCCAGCCTTTCCCGTTTCGGGCTGGTCACTACTACCTTCATCGATAGATATTGCGGTGTCGGCTTCTGGCTGATCGTTCTGCATGGCAGACTGCAAGCGGCTGCTGATCTGCTCATTCAGGAATTGCCTGCGGGCTTCTTTGACAATGCCTGTGAACTCTTCGATGACCTGCTGGCGTTTCGGTCCATCATAAATGCGGGATAGAAAAAACCGAACGAACTCTTCAGATGGGTTTTCCAGCTCTTCTTTTAGTACTTTTTTGATAGCTCTGGTATATTTTAACTTGCTGGCTGTGGTTAAAATATTGTCGATAGAAAATGCTGATTTAGTGAATTTCTTCAATTCGTTCACGTGATGATCTTCAAAATCGAGCATATTAAACTCAAAGAATGGTTTTAAATCCATTTTATTAGCCTGATCAAGATCAGAATAGAATCGGTATATGATGCCGTTGGTAAGGATGCCGAACCTTGATTCGGTCGCATGAAAATAACGATGTAGCTGAGACGCATGATCTTTGTGCAGGTCTGATCCGCACCATTTGCATTCGATCAACATAATAATCTGATCATCTTTGCTGATCGCGTAATCGACCTTTTCACCCTTTTTTGTGCCAACGTCTGCTGTGAATTCGGGGATAACTTCAATCGGATTGAACACATCATAACCAAGCGCTGCAATGAATGGCATGATATAAGCGTTTTTCGTGGCTTCTTCGGTTTTAATTAGCTCTCGCTGTTTCTCAATGCGTCCCGCAAGGTCTCTTAGTTTATCGATTAAATCCATATTCCACCCCTGTTTTTCTTATTAAATCCGTTTACCGCGCCATGCCCATCCGACCATTTAATCTGTTTTTTCCCTTCCGGGCATTTTGATTTGCGACATTTCACATCACTCAACCGCATGGGCACTCCCACATGATGGTACAAATCGGCATCATTTTTCAATCTACCACGTTTTATACCATCAAGCACTCCTGATTAAATCATAACACGCAGGGCGATCACATTAAAACAGATAATAGCACACAAGTTTTTTACCACAGAGGAAAATCAAAGGCATGATTGGTATAGGTATTAGCTTATACCCGTCATTTTAAATGGTAGTGCCAGCACCAGTTGTGAGCTTTGTAGATACAAAAACCATCTGTTAAAGCATCGCTCATATATGCTCATGCCTTTCTCTGTGTCTTTGTGCCTCTGTAGTGAACGTTTTTGACACTCTTTCTACAAAAACGAAAATATTTTAATGCGATTACCCTATGATAACACGCAATCGTCCTAACCCTAAAAAAACGTTGGAAAATATAAGATTTAAGAAGGAATGAGAACGCATAAGACACACGGTTGGAGGCAGGGGCGAGAATCGAACTCGCGAATGACGGATTTTCAATCCTTCAGTGTACCCGCCAAGCGTTCACCCAGGATATAACTGATATTGAAATTCAACTTGGCAACAATGCGCGGAAAATAGCGCAAATCATTTTTCAGACGATCGCAATCAAATTTCACCACAGACACATTACTGATCGCACACACATCGGCTGTTCGTTGCATCTCGTGCACAAAGGCAATTTCACCAAATATGTCACCGGCTTTTAATCGGGCTATTGTCGAATCAGCATCTTTGGCGTGGTGTACAACATCCACTTCACCATCAATCAGCAAATACATGCAACGATCCAAGCGCCCCTGCTCGATCACCTTATCACCCTTTTCAAAATCAAGCACTTCGGAAATCAACATAGCCTTGCGAATCTGATAATCCGACATATCCATGAACAACTTGCAATCCCGCAGAGCCTCTTTATCGATGGATAAAGCCAGAATATCATACAGCCCAACCAATCGAACCCGTGACATAATCAACGGTGTGACAATCAGATTGGCAAACAAGGCAAACAACATGGTAGCTGCCGCCAAGGCTCCGAATTGACCAATCACAGCAAAGTCCGATGCCAGCAACACACCAAAACCCAGTGCCAGCGCGACACTTGTGGCAATCATGGGGAAAGCTTCATCGCGCACCGCTTGTTGCGAGGCCTGCATGGCATCGCCCATATTGCGGCTGTGTATATTGTAACGTGAAAGCATGTGAATCGTACTATCGATGGCGATCCCAATCGCAATCACTGCCACCATAGCCGTACCCGGATTCAACGGTATACCCAACAAACCCATCACACCAAACATCAAAACAACCGGAATCACACTGGGCACAAGCGCAATCAAGCCGCCCTTAAAAGAGGTAAACAAAGCCGACATCAGGAGGAAGATAATGCCCAGAAAAATCATCAGTGATTCAATCTGAGCATGCAGCAGCGTATCGGCCTGCTCATTCACCATTAGATTTTCACCAACCACAAACACCTGCATATCCGCACCGGCAATTTCCTGTGCCACTTGCCGTAATTCTGCGACATTGCGATTCAGCACATTGGAATCACTAATATGATGCCGCACCACAATCACAGCACGGCGATAATCATGGCTGACATATTGTTTTAATTCCTGCCGGTGCATAAACAGCAACAGCTGCGATACCATGGCTTTATTATCGGGCACCTTATACCAATGTTCATCGCCAACATGAAACTCGCGATTCAATAGCTTCATATAATCGACCAGTGAAAGACTGCGATCAAACACCGCCTGGCGTTCAATAAAGCTTTCGATATCGGTCAATTTCTGTAAATTTTTCGGACTGAGAAATGCCTGATCCCTATCCGACTCGACGGTGATAAAAAAGGTTTTGATACCAGCCAGATGGACATTCACCGCATTGGCATCCTGGATCAAAGCTTGATCCTGTTTGAAATACGACATCGGATCATTGCTGACATAGAGTTTGGATGCTTCATACAAAAAGAACGCACATAACACGAGTGTTGCAGCCAGGATCAAGCGTTGCAGCAACAGATGCGACTGTTGATTCAGTTTCAATACCAATCTTGAGAACCAGCCTTCCCCCATCACATTGTTTTTTCGACGGCTGGATTTACCCAGCATAGTCAACAAAACAGGCACTAGCATCAGCGTAATCAAGCCATTGGCCAACATGGCAAAACTCGATGCCATGGCAAAATCACGAATCATATCCATACTGCTAAATATATTGCCGGCAAAACCGAGCACCGTTGTCAGTACCGTCAGTAGCAAGGGCAAGGTCATTTTTTTCAACATTTGCTGCACACAGAACTGCGTATCCTGCTGCGGATACTGTTGTTTCGCGGCTAGAAACGTTGCAATCAAGTGCGTATCTTCGGTCGAACCAATCACAATGATCAGAGTCGGCAGCATAGCACTGAGAATATTCACCGGGATGCCAAACCACCCCATCATGCCGAGCGTCCAGATCAAGCTGATGGAGGCCGTTAGCAACGGAATGAATGCCGCCGCGGCACTGCGCATAAACAACAGAATCACCAGCAATAAAACAGCCGCAGAAAGGGGCGCAAGCGTGCGCATATCTGAGAATAGCGTTTGTTTCATTTCCATCTGAATACGCGGTGAACCCATTTGAAACAGGCGCTCAAAATGTGTCGCCGATGGCGCTATAACCCCTTGCAGCGCAGCATATATTTCCTCATTCGTGCGCTGCTGTATGGCATCCGACTTCAGCGTCACCATCAAGACCAGTTCTTCACCCGTAGCTGAAACAAGATTTCCTTTAATCAACGGATTGTAGAGTATATCTTTTTTGAGTTGATCGATTTCAGGCTGATTATCCGGCACATGATCCATCAACAACTGTGAGCTGATGCGTGCGAATTTTCCATGCCCTTGCTCACCACCGGACTGAACTCCAACAGACGGAACTCCAACATCCGGATCCCCTTGCGCAGGTTCTCCACGCAAACTGCGCAAAGTAAAAATATCTTCGACACGCTGTACCACATCGAGTCCTTGCAACTGCTCATGCAAGGCTTGAAGTGCAAGCAGCTTGGCCGGAGTCCACAAAGCCTCATCGCGCACAAACACCAGGGTTCGCTGATCCGAACCAAATTCATCCACCACACGCTCATAGGCCTTATGCGCAGTGTCATCCTTCGAGACCATGCTTTCAACACCGGCATCAACATGTAACGACGGTATGCCCATAGCTGCGCCGATGGTCAAAATAGTCAATATCAACAACACCATCCAGCGATGCTGTAATCCATACATCAACATCCGATTCATGGTTTCTCCCCTGCCTTGATCGCCTCTTCCGACTCGTGTTTCCCATTCAACAACGAATCGCTATGCACACCTTTAAAACCAGCAAACTGAGACACATCAAACATCGATTCCGGCACATAATCACTCGAATACACACGCCGGTCGATTTTCAAAATAGAGCGATAATGATTGCGATAGTTTTCCACGATAATCATATCCGCACGCCACATTTTTCCGCTCACCGGATGAATATCATGGCGTGTCTGTCGTTTAACCAAACGCCCCTGTTGATCCCGGTAATCAATGGTGGTTACAAAAAAGTTATCCTGCCGAATCAACAGCTTTCGAACCGCATACGTGCGCCGGACATGGGCTGCATCCAGCGCTCGTGCCTGCAATACAAAATACAACACGCCACCATCAACACGATCGTTATCCCGCTGATAGACAAAGCCATGCATATCTTCCGGCATCAGATCTTCCATCGAAAACTCACTGCCCAGCATCTGACCATCGGCAACGCCGCCGACATAATCCATTGGTTTGACACCGAGTGCGGGCAAATACAATTGGCTCTTGCGGCCGCCATCAGGCGCTCGTGTAAAAATCAATGCTGAACCGGCGATGGAATCTGGATAGACAAACTTAATCATCGCCTTAAATGTGCCATCGCTTTGCAGACGTGAATAACGATGCAGGCGGCGCACATCATGATGTTGTTTGGCATCGATCATCACCAATGTCTGTTCTTCATAAACGTAAGGGTACAAATCATGCCGTTTGAGTGATTCCATCATAATCGCTGTAGCACTCAAGCCAGCCAGATGCTGGGAGTGCTCGCCCGTCATCTGTTCTAATGTCACACCCGCTGCCGATGCCTGCATTGAATGGGCTGCCAACAGCATCACAGCTGCAAACATCAAACGCACACACGCATTCAAGGCAATCAACACTAGGGTTGCGGGGATACAGGCAGATTGATGATCACCATCGCCATTTTATCAGCCAATCGAGCCAACAGCTGAGACATCGCAGCAGCTATCGCAGCATAATCACCGCTTTTCACCTCAGCCTTACTCACCATCGGATCAAAATAACTCAGTGTATCTGCGCCTGCACGCTGAATATGCCAACGCACTTTTAAATGGACATGACCATCGGCCACACGTTCAAACTGTCGAATATCAATCAGAAACGATACATCGGCATGCATCGATCCCGGAAATGGGGCGGTAAACACAGAAACTGAATCCAATCGTTCGGCCAGATTATCACTTAAAGTGCGAGCCAGATCATCTCGCAAACGTCCACCCCATTGATGCGTTTCAGAAATACGCAAATGATTCATGGCATCACGACTGACCATACGAGGGCGATCCAGATAACGGGGTATCTCCAATTGACGTATAGCGATCTGTTGCACGGTGACAGGCATGATCTCACTCGTTTGTTTATCGCCAGACTGGCCAGTCAATGGTTTAAGCGCCACCGTGTTCAATACATAATACTGCGTGACAGGAGATGTACAGCCAAGCAATAACGACAGGCTCAAAGCCAGAAATAGATTAC
>CAZKHV010000077.1:0-6283 GCA_964552605.1 uncultured Zetaproteobacteria bacterium
GGATGATTCAGCGCCGTCCATAGCCCAGCAATTACAGCAACATCTTCGCTGACCGATGCTGTCCAGTTGCTGAATGGTTCCGGTGATGTGTTAATCAACGCGCGTGTACCCGCTTTGGTTGCATGGGTCGCGGCAGCTAGCCCACCGCCCATAATGCCGGCGGCAAGATCAAGCGCCGGAGTAACATCGCCTACCGCACCGGCTGCCAACATGGCACCGGCGGGAATGCGGATAAAGGTATGAATCGCATCCCAGCCGCTATCCACTCCGGGGATTTTATCGGCAAAAAACTCAACAAAATACATCGCACCGGCAGCCATCAAGACCATCGGATCAGTGAGTATTTCCAGCCCCGGTGGCAAATCGATATTGCCCGTCGTGCCCATCAATCCGAGCATGAGAATGGCTGCATATAAATTGATTCCGCTGGCCCAGGCCGCTCCCATGGACAAGGCTAGAATGCCAGCAATTTGATCCAGTTGTTCCATACGATCACTCCTGAATAACGACGCTTGAGCATATCATTCCAACATCAGGCCAAGGCTGCAAGCGCAGTTGATTCACCGGACGCGCAAATTCTACACCCGCACAGCTTTATACCTGCTTGGCAATCAATGAGGCATCCAAATCATCGGGGATATCATGCCCCATCATCTCAAACAATGTAGCTGCGAGATTCGATAAGCCGGGCACATCATCGTCGGATGATTGACCGGATTGATTCAATTGACCGAGCTGGCGCAGTTGATACGAACCATCATAAGCTGGATCAAACAGAATACAGGGTACCGGATTGGTCGAATGTTTGGTGCAAGGCTCACTCTCACCATCCTCCGCAAACACCAACATTTCTTCGGCATTACCATGATCGGCGGTAATCAAGGCGCTACCGCCTACGTTTTCCAAGGCCGCAACAATACGCCCAACCGCAGTATCCACCGCTTCAATCGCCAACATGGCCGGCTTCACTTTACCGCAATGCCCAACCATATCGGCATTGGCAAAATTCATAAGACCAAAAGCATACTCACCACTTTCAATCAGCTGCACTGCTTTATCGGCAATCTCCACTGCCTTCATTTGCGGCGCATCGGCAAAGGATATGTTTTTATCCGAATCAATCAGGATATAATCTTCCATGCTCGCATCGAGTGGCTTGCGGTAACCACCATTAAAAAAGAATGTCACATGCGGATATTTCTGCGTTTCAGTCAAACGGAACTGTTTCAAACCCAGTTCCAGGATGCGTTTACCAAAAGGGTTTTCCACCTTGGTTGGCCCCATAATTTGCAAACGGGGTAAATCCCGATCTTCATCATAAACCATCATACCGGCATAAGTAATCTCTGGTCGATGGCCACGATCAAAGCCGTCGAAATCATCGAGTTCAAAGGCTTCGGTAATTTCAATCGCCCGATCACCCCTGAAATTCATCATCACCACCGCATCGCCATCAGCGATGCATCCAACTGCAGTTCCCTGCTCATCAACAATCACAAAGCCCGGCATATCCTGATCAATAAGATCAGCTTGCTCAGCCCTGAAATAATCAATTCCCGCTTGCATGGAAGTGAAACAATGCTCACTTTTTCCATGCACCATTAAATCCCAACCGGCTGCTACTTTTGGCCAGTTGTTGTCACGATCCATAATCAATTGCTCACGCCCTGCACCGCAGGCAAAGGCATAATCAAATGCATGCTGTTGATTGATAGTGATAAACATCGACTCGAGTTCAGCTACATAGTGTTGTGCTGTCTGAATGCCGACATCGCGACCATCCAGCAGAGCATGAATGCGCAGTTTCTGGACACCGTTCTGCACAGCATGATCGATCAAGGTACGAAAATGACTTAAATGCGAATGAATATTACCATCGGACAACAAACCAAGCAGGTGTAGCGTGCCACCGGATGTGGCTGCATGCATCACCTGCTGTAACGCCTTCGACTCAAAAAATGAACCATCCGCAATGGCTTTTTGAATGCGCGTTGGGCCTTGATCGAGCACCATGCCCGCGCCCATGGTTAAATGTCCCACTTCCGAGCCACCCATATCTTTATTGGAGGGTAAGCCGACATACGAACCATGTGTCATCAGCTGAGTGTTTGGATAATCGCGCATCAATCGATCAAAGACCGGTGTGTTGGCCTGCGCAATCGCATCTTCAGAGCCACCGCTTCCCAAGCCCCAGCCATCCATGATGATGAGTAAGACCGGCTTCTGGCCATGCGCTGGATCTCTGTGTTGTATGTTTTCTGTCATTGTTTCACCTGTGCTGTTTATATATTTATAGACCGAACGATAACAGTTTAAAGGGCTTCAAGCATGTCGAAAGCACTATCCCGCATTATGCATGAATGCTGCTGCGCCCTTGCTTGTCCCCGCAAAGTCTCACCAATGGAACAATCAAAGAAACAATCAGAGCAACCGTCACTTGCCGAGCGATTGCAATGACGGCATGCTCATTGGCAATGTTTCCTGATACGGTCACTCCGACAACGACATTTATTATCGCCGTAGTGATTGCCACTGCGGCACAAATGCTGGCCAACCGCTTTCGTTTTCCACCGATTTTGCTTTGGTTGGTGGCAGGCATGGCGTTGGGCCCTTTCGGTTTGCATCTACTGCATGTTGAAACCATTGAGCCTGCCCTGCATACCCTGATCGAACTGGGTTTGGCCATTATTCTGTTTGAAGGTGGCTTAAACCTGAACTTAAAAGCGCTGCGCGAAAATGGTTGGGTGGTTGCAAATCTGATATTGATCGGCCCCTTATTAACCATGCTGATTGGTGGCTCTGCAGCGCATTTCATTGTCGGTATGAATTGGCCGCTGGCATTACTCTTTGGCGCATTGGTTTCGGTCGGCGGGCCAACCGTCATCATGCCGATTGTGCGGCAAATGCGTTTGGGGCGTAATATCTCCCAGGTACTCACCGCCGAGGCCATGTTGATTGATGTGATTGGTGCCATTCTGGCCATTGTAATGTTGCAGGTGGCGCTGACTTTAAATATGAATGGGCTTGATATTGCCCAGGATCTATTGCTCAAAGTGGCTGTAGGAGCAGCGGTTGGATTGGCTGGAGGGCGTGCGCTGGGCTGGTTGCTGAGTAGCCATTGGTCGAGGGACTTTGAGTTGCGTACCGTCCTGACCCTGGCATCGGCATGGGCTGTATTTCTGATTGCTGATTCCATCAGCGCCCAAGCAGGCCTGCTGGCCATGCTAATGATGGGAGCCACGTTGCAGCGCATGGAAGTGCATGATATTCAACGTTTAAAACACTTTAAAGGCAGTTTATCGACACTGTTAATTTCCGTATTGTTCGTCTTGCTGGCCGCCCACATGGATTTATCGATACTCTATGTCTATCTGTGGCAAGGTTTAATTTTGTGCATCATTCTGGGTTTGATCGTACGTCCTCTGATTGTGTTTCTATCGACACTTGGCAGTCATTTATCAAGCCATGAACGTATGTATTTGGCTGGCATGGCACCGCGCGGTGTGGTTGCGGCAGCCATCACCTCGCTTTTCGCCTTTATACTGGATCAACAAGGCTATCCGCAATCCGACATGCTGTTGGCGATGGTGTATATAATAATCATCGTATCGGTGCTGGTGTATAGTTTGATTGCCCGTCGCTTGAAAACTGCATTACAAATCGAAGGTGGTGATGATCGCTCGGTGCTGATCATCGGTGGTGGTCAAATTGGTTCGGAAGTGGGGCGGGCATTGGGTGAAGATCGGGAAGTGCGTTTCCTGGATTTGAACTCTGAAACGGTAAGCCGCTTAAAACGTTCCGGTTATCATGCCGTTTGCGGTAATGCGCTCGATCCCTTGTATTGGGAAATCAGCCATGCCGAAGAAATTGGCTGTGCTTTGATTATGACCGGTTCCTCCGATCACAACCTGTTGATTGCGCGTCTGGCACATGAACAGTTTCATATTCCTGAAATCTATGTGGCTTTGCAGGAGGATGATGAAAACAAACACGCCAGCATGATTCACCAGCTGCAAGCCCGTCGATTGTTTGCCAAACCCTATAATTATACGTACTGGAATGATCAGGCCTATCGCAAACGCCTATCGTATGAATCGCGTGTGATTGAGCCCGGCTCGCCACTGATTGGTGTACGCATGGCCGATGCACGCATTCAGCATGGTGTGCAGCCGATGACGATAGTGCGGGATGGTTTAACCTTGGTGCCACATGATGATCTGGTCTTTGCACTGCGCGATGAAATCAAGATGTTAATGCGCCCTGAACGCAGCCAATTGGGTCAGGCCATGATTCTGCCACCATCCTCGCGCCAGAATAGCGCCAAAACTGCGCCAAACAAACAGAGCTAAAGCCGTGCACTACCGTACTCGTTTTGCCCCCAGTCCCAGCGGCTTATTGCACGTTGGAAATGCTTATTCGGCCTTGTATTGCGCGCGCTGGGCGGAGCAACATCAGGCCGAGTTCATACTGCGTATCGAAGATATTGATCATACCCGCTGCCGTGATGGCTATGTTCAAAATATCTTCGATGATCTGCATTGGCTGGGCTTGAACTGGCAACAGCCGGTGCGCTATCAAAGCCAATGTTTGGCTCGCTACGAACAGGCTCTGCATGAACTCAGAGAGATCGGCGTGATTTACCCCTGTTTTTGTACCCGCAAAGATATTCGTGCTGAGATAAGCCGCATGGCATCCGCCCCCCATGCCGCAGATATGATCGCCACCTACCCCGGCACTTGCCGCAACATCGCTACAGATGAGCAACAGCAGCGTATGCAGCATCAAACCTTTGCATGGCGGCTTGATGTCAAAAAAGCCCTGCGCAAAGTCGGCAATGATGTAAGCTGGCAAGAAGCCAGTGGCAAAAAACATGCCCTGCACATCGATCACGATATTGTGATCGGCCGCAAAGATATCAGCTTTAGTTATCATCTGGCTGTGGTCATTGATGATGCAGCGCAACACATCAGCCATGTCATTCGCGGAATCGACTTGCAGGATAGCAGCGCTATTCACCGCTTATTGCAAGCGCTGTTGCAGTTGCCGGAGCCGGTGTATATCCATCACCCTTTATTGCATGCCAGTGATGGCAGTAAATTATCCAAACGTGATGGCGGGGCCACATTGCAGAGCTTGCGGGAAATCGGCGTTGAAGCGCAAAAGCTGTGCTCGTTTCTAGGCAATTCTAGGCCATTAAGCTGGCCGTTTAGCTCATCCAAGCCGCATGAAATTCTAGATATACTTGGCAAGTGACATGGATCTGCCATGATTCGCCCGCTTTCAGGCATGCATTGAGGCAAACAAGTATAAGGAACAGGTGAATGGTGTGAGTGCAATTTTAGATTTAATCGGCAATACGCCCATGGTGCAGTTGCAAAACATCACCAGTCATTTGCCGGATAATATTCACATCCATGCCAAGCTTGAACGCTGCAACCCCGGCGGATCGGTCAAAGATCGCCCGGCTTTATGGATGATTCGTGAAGGCATTGAGCAAGGTCTGTTGGATAAAACGAAGACCATTCTCGATTCCACCTCCGGCAATACCGGCATCGCACTGGCCATGATCGGTGCCATCATGGGCTATCGGGTGCGCCTGGTGATGCCGGGCAATGTATCGGATGAACGCAAACGCATTTGCCGCGCCTTTGGAGCGGAGTTGATTTTCTCCGATCCTTTAGAAGGCTCCGACGGCGCTATTATCGATGCACGTAAAATCTACGACGATAATCCAGATTTATATTTCAAGCCGGATCAATACAATAATCCATCCAATCCACGCTCCCATGAAGAATCCACAGGTCCTGAAATCTGGCGTGACAGCAAGGGAAAAGTCACTCATTTTATTGCTTCACTGGGTACTTCCGGCACCTTGGTCGGCACGGGTCGCTATTTGAAACGCATGAATGCGGATATCCAGATTGTCGCCGCCGAACCGGACTCACCATTCCATGGTATTGAAGGCTTGAAACACATCGAATCGAGCATCGTTCCGGGTATTTATGATGCTTCAGTACACGATCAGAAAATCGGTATTGATACCGATGAAGCCTATCGCTTCACCCAACGCCTGGCCTCCGAAGAAGGTATTCTCTGCGGCCAATCCTGCGGCTGTGCTCTTGCGGCAGCGTTAAAGGTGGCTGAAAAGCTAGCAGCAGCAGGCCAAGCGGGAGAAATCGTCGCAATATTCCCCGATGGCGGTGAAAAATACCTCACGACGCCGGTGTTTGCAGGCACTGACCATGTCGCTTACGGCGAAGGCATTTAATCCATAACTGTTCAG
>CAZKHV010000078.1:0-6201 GCA_964552605.1 uncultured Zetaproteobacteria bacterium
AGGGCTTAAAGTTTGTAGCACGCGTAGCGGCTGAAAGTGTGGCGGGTGATTTAAAACGTAAATCACGGCGCTATATGCTGGCAGGGCGTTAGGCTCTTAAACCTTTGTCTGCTTCATTTTACAACCAGTTTTTTTGTGAATAATCACCGCGCAACAAACGCCGCAGAGTGAGTGCTGTAATCTGACGGCCCCATTTGAATTCTTTATACAGCTTCAGAAACTGCCACATATCACGCAATAGAATCATGCGTTCATTCATAGGCATGGCCATCAAAGCTTTCGGGAAATCGGCTTCATGCGGTCTAGAGAAAGCGATTTTTAACGGATTCCATTGATCGGTCGTGCGACGCACCTCCGACGCGATATTGGTTCGATAAACCTCTTGTACCGGCCGGTTGTGTAATATGGCATCGATAATTGATTCACCAGCAATCGCACCGGAATGCAGCGCACAGCTCATACCTTCACCAATCATATTCAAAAAACCAGTCGCTTGTCCGGTAATCAATACACGGCCTTTGCCGAACACATAACGATTGATCAACGAAGGCCCGAAGTTCTCGGAGCATCCTTCATGATCCACATCGGCAGGTTTCAATTTCACCCCGTGTTTCTGTTCAAAATACTTGGCCACATAGGCATGGCGATCATGGAATTTATCACCAACCTTATAACCGACTCCAACAATCTGCCGCCCATCGCGGGCATGGCTCCAGGTGTAATGCCCCAAATCTGGATGAAACCAGAAATGGAAATAGTCTTCATCGAGCGGGCAATCAATGATCTCATGGAACTTCTGGCCAACAAAAAACATTGGGATATCACGGTGGTAAGTCGGATATAATGAGCGCAATACGGGCGAAACCGGCCCATCGGCACCAATCACATAACGTGTTTTAATCTGAAATCGCTCGCCACCACGTTTGCGAGCCGTCACCAGAACATGATCATCGTCTTGTTGCAGCGATAAAAACGATGTGTCATCCATAACATCGGCATGACTTTGTTCAATCGCCCAATGATCTGAATATTTACGATGCAAATGAGGTGTAGACCCACCAAAAAAATCCATCGACATGGATAATAAACTGGGAAAATGAAACGTAACACCACGGCAGGATGTCGGTTCATGCAAAATCTGGCGCGGCAAGGCTCCGAAATTTTCAATCAGAAAACGATGACCGCGCGGTGATAAAATACCGCTGCAAATCTTGTGGCGGGGTAAGGATTGTTTTTCCAGAATCAGCGTTTCCAGACCGGCATCAACCAGCCGTTTGGCTGCTGCTGCCGCAGCCAGACTTGCTCCGACAATCACCACATCGACATTAAGCTTCATTTTTCTGTTGCCCCACCGGTGCAGCTTGGCCAATCAATTCCGCAATATGAATGACAGGTTTATCTGTCGCTTTAGCCAACACAGCTTGCTCCTGTTTGTTTTCTACAATAATACGATCAAAACTCAGGCCTTGAGTAAGCCAGCCAATCTGGGCGCTGACATCAAAGTTACCCAGACTCGCGCTGACGCTATTCGCACCGCTTGGAATGGCCATGCGATTCAAATCCAGATTCATGCTGCAGCCACTACGCTGGCGCAATTGATCATAATGGTTCACACGCCGGGCATGATGAGCATGAAAGGGGGCGGCATCAATAATATATAAATCATGGTTTGTGATATGTTGTTGTACCCGCGCATCGCAGCTGATTTGGAAGGCTGCGTTTTGAGTATCGTTCGATATAACCACTTCAGATAAACCGTTTTGCAAACGCGCTTGTGTTATCAGGCTGCTTAAATCAATATTTTCAGGACACATCACATCGCATGCACCACACATGATACAGCTGGAGAGAGGGGTAGAAATATCCTGCGCGGTTGCTCCGGCTTGCATGGCTTTAGCAAAACCTTGCGGACTAAATCGCACATCCCGATGTTGCCGCCACATCGGGCACGGTAACAAACAAAGCGAACAACCATGGCAATCGGCATAACTGGTTTTTTTCATCTACCCGCCATTAAAAAATCACATCACGATTGAGAATCATGGCCGGATCAGCCTGTTGCTTGAGTTTCAAATGTTTTTCTACCACGGTATCACCCAATGCCCTGCGAATGTACCCCTTCATCATACCACCAAAACGATAATAACTGGTACCTAGATCGACACCGACATCATAAATGTCATTTTTAAAACATTGCAGTGTATCGCGGCCATAGTCCTCACCGTTATACATCGGCTCAAACTCGCAACCGTACGCCCAGCCGCTGGCATCGGCAGGAATGCTGGATAATTCATAATGAGCCTGATGCTCCTCGCGCAAACGAATGCCGACACAATACAGGGTGTAATAGGGGAAATATTGACGGCATACAGTATTACCACGCTCAACCGCAGCCACGAATTTATCCGCACTACAAGCTAAATCCGGAATCACCATGTGACGATCCCCCCAATGTTTCCACACCGCTTTTGAGAATACAGCCGTACGATCATACATTTCACCCTCTTGCATGTGGTGAGCCGGTTGTAGATCCGGAAACAATTCACGTTTACGCTGCAATAAAAACCAGGCTTCCTGCCAGCGCCATGGTCGCCAGCTAAAGCGTAAGGCTAAACGCAGGCCGAACATGAACTCGCCATAACCACGCAGCTTATCTTTTATGTGCATCATAAATGCTGCTTCGCGCTCGCTGCTGTCGAAGGCCACCAACAACGTAATCGCAGAATCCATCATGGTTAAAATACCAGTGTAATCACAGCTCTCCGAACGATCCAGCATGATTAAATCTTCCACACAGGGGCGCAACGCACTGTAATAAAAATAATGCATGCGTAAGGGTGTATAAGGGCGAATTTTCAGGCTGGCTTCAGTGATAATGCCAAACTGACCATAACCGAGCAGAACACGCTCAAACAGCTGCTGATTCTGTTCATCCGAACATTCAACAATTTCGCCGGTCGGTGTCACCACTTGCAGCGATAAAGCTTGATCGGCACTGCATCCGTGTTTGGATGAATTCACATCAATACCACCCACACCGAGTGTGCCACCCACCGATGAGGTTAAATTCAACGGCGCAGATAGATAGTCCAAGCCATCGCGGCGTAGTGTTTCAGCCAGATGATGCCAAAAAATACCAGCCTGTGTGCGTACGGTTAGCTTTTCAGCATCGACTGCAAGCACCTGAGACATGCCGGTCATATCCAGCAAAACGCCACCAAAGGCGACCGATTCGCCTTCAGTCGTCAAGCCTCCGCCACGAGTGGTGATGGGGACTGCGAATTGCTGGGCAGCCTGCATCAGTCCTGCAATCTGTTCTGCACTTTTGGCAATCACTACGCCATGCGGCAAACCATGCGCTAAGCCACCGGCATCGGTAATATATACCGCCGTATTAAAATGCTGCTGCTGAATTTCGATATTTTTTTGAACTAAGACACCAACAAACTCTTCCCACTGAGCACCTTGCCAACGGGCTGGGTTGGTTTGCTGGCGCGGAATGCCATGCAGGGCATCGGGAGCCACATGATCAGTCGCTAGACTATAGGAGACAGCGTCGTTCAATGGATCAGTCGCAGGCATCAAGCAGCAACACTATCGTGCAGGGCATGGATCAATTGATCCGGTGAATAAGGTTTTTGAATAAAACCCGCTAAACCTTTACCCATAAAGCGATATATCGGTTGGTGTTTAGTGGGCATCTGTTGTTCCCTTCGGCTCGGCCAGAGCCTCTTGTTTGCGCTCAACTCTTACTTTTTTAACCACCACCAGCGCTTCAATTAACACCCATGCAGCGAGTATAAAAATAGCCGCACCGACAGCAGCCACCGTCCATTGATCATTGCCGATGGCTTTGATAATGCCCATGACCATGCCGGAGATGGTTGCACCGAGCACCAGCAGCATGGGCAACAGGGTATAGAGGATTGGTTTTTTCTTGCGATAGAGATAAATGGTGACGGTCAATAAGGTCAGACCAGCTAGAATTTGGTTGGTGGTACCAAACAATGTCCATAGAAACAAACCAGCCGGTTTCCCATCCATCTTAAAAAAGGCGAAAAAGCCAATCGCCATGATCGCAAGTGTGGTGGCAATATAACGGTTTCCGAGTAGTTTAACGTTGATGGTTTCACCAATTTCTTCAAGATTAAAGCGCAGCAAACGTGCGCCGGTATCCACCGAAGTCATGGCGAAGCCGACCACCACCACGGAGATAAATGCAGCGGCATAATCGAGCGGCACACCGAGTTGATGGATGAAATTGGCATTGCCCTGAATAAAAATACCCAGCTTTTGATGCAGACCTGCGGCTTTTTCCCATGATCCATAAAAGGCTTCCCAATCGGCGCGTGATGAAAATGCACCCGCCGTGGTGGCCAACACAGCCAGCAGTGCCAACAGTGATTCACCAATCATGCCGACATAACCGACAAACGGTGCATCGGATTCTTTATCCAATTGTTTTGAGGTGGTACCCGACGCAACCAGCCCATGGAAACCGGAGACCGCTCCGCAGGCAATCACAATGAACAAAAACGGCATTAAGGGTGGCGCACCCACCGGGTTTGGATTGATGGCCGGAGCCACCCAGTCCGGCGATAATATAAAGAAACCAGCCAACATGGCGAATAAAGCCAAGTATAATAATAACGAATTGAGAAAGTCGCGCGGTTGAAGCAACAGCCAAACCGGCAAAATGCTGGCGATAAAAGCATAGATCAATAACGACCATGTCCAATCATTGGCGCTAAAGCCGGTGATGGGCATTTTTAAGCCAATGCCTGTGGTAATTAACATGGCGATAAAACCAATGGCAATCATGGGCCATAAGGGAAAATTCTTTTTATGCACCAAAAAGCCAATGACCATCGCAATGAGCATCAGTGCATAGGTTGGAAACACCGCTTCCGGATGCGCTGTAGGCGGTATATTGGCCAAATCCGGTGCCGCAAACAGCCCCGAGATCACCAGCACAAACACCCCCATAGCCAGAGCCACGAGAAAGAAAATAACCAGCAAAAACAATAAGCGGGTGCGCGGACTAATCACATCACGGGCAATCGAACCTACACTTTGTCCCTTATGGCGAATCGATAAAACCAGTGCTGAAAAATCATGCACTGCGCCAACCAGCAGCGTGCCAAACACCACCCAGCACAAGGCCGGAACCCAGCCCCAGATCACTGCGATAGCAGGCCCAAGCATGGGGGCAAGGCCTGCAATGGAGGCGAAATGATGACCGAAAATCATGTATTTATTGGAGGGTATATAATCAACATCATCGCGCATGGTATGTGCCGGTGTGATGTGTTTGTCATTAAGGTCGAATATTTTTTTACTCAAAACACCCTTGGCATAGAAATGGAAAAAGATAAAATACAAACACAACACCAAAATAGTCATCACTACAGGACTCATCGTTTTCCTTCCCCTCCGATGGACAAAGCCAAGCTATGCTTACCCTTGTCGTACACATGCAGCACGCTACCCTAGCGCTAAAATCGAACAAGGGGATCAGAAATGTGGAAACAGCGATCATATGTTTTGTTACTCAGCGTTTTATTTCTGTTGGCAGCATGCCAATCACAACAGGAAATGCCCGGTGTTGAAGAAATCAATGCCAGCCCGGTAGTCGCAAGCGTAAATGGTGCAACTATTTATGAATCGGATATCGATGCAGAATTGGCCAACTTGCCCGCATCGATGCTGCAATATCGTCAAGATCCCAAAGCTCGCAAACAGATTTTGAACTCGTTGATTCGTCGTCAAGCAGTCAGTCAAAAAGCCGAACTGCTAGGGCTGGATCGAAACCCAATCGTCAAACAACGCATGCAAGCCGCCCAACGTCAGATTTTAATCGAAGCGGCCAAGTCATGGCAGTTGTCACATATGCAACCCATTCAGGATGCTGAAATCCAAAGCTATTACGATGAACATCACGATGAATTTATGGTGCCTGCGCAGGCTCATGCACGGCATATTCTAGTCGCCACTGAAAAACAGGCTTGGAAAATATTAAAACAACTGCGTCGTAAGCGGTCATTATTTGCACAATTAGCAGCCAGTAAATCGCTCGATGTCAGCAATAACTCCCGGGGAGGGAACCTCAATTGGTTTCCACGTGGAACCATGGTCAAGGCGATTGAAGATACCGTTTTTGCATTAAAGACACATGGCTTAAGCAAGCCGGTTCAAACAAAA
>CAZKHV010000079.1:0-6146 GCA_964552605.1 uncultured Zetaproteobacteria bacterium
GATTGACGGTGTCAGAGACCGCTGTCCTACCATTAGACGATCCCCCATTGCTATGGGTCGCGCAACATAATGCGATTGCGATTATTCGTCAATTACTAATCAATCTCTAATCAATCGCCAATCAATTCATGACCATCAAATAGCTTCCTATCAGCCACTGCTTCAATTATTCGGCACATCACCAGCGCTTACTTTAGCTGTTGCAATCATCGCCCCCAATGTGCCCACAAGGCCACCACCCAAGATCAACGGGAAAATCATCACCCCGATACTTAAATCGACCTGCATGGTCGATAACCATTCGTCCGTGCCGATCACTACCGGCCAGAGCAGCAGCCATGCGGCTACACCTGCACCAGATCCCAACACCGTGCCTTCAAGAATAAAAGGCATACGCACAAACCATTCCTGAGCGCCCATCAAACGCATCAAATGAATTTCATCAGCACGCGCCAGAATAGTCATGCGCAGGGTATTGGAAATAATCAAGGCCATCGCCAAAGCCAATACCAACGATGCAAACCAGGCCAGAAATTCCGCTTGCGCAATCCAGTGATGTGCCTGCGCCAAGTTCACTTCATCTTCATTCACGCGCCCACCAAACTGATTGGCCGCATCACGAATATCATCAAATAGAAACTCGGCCTGTTCATCCAACAACGAAATTTCAAAGCTAATCGGCAAATGATTGGCCAGCTCTTGCTGACTCATGCCGACATCGTTTAACCAGCCCTGCATCCAAAGCGCAGCTTCATGAGCGGAGATCTGATGCACGGAATCGACTTGTGAAATGTCTTCCAACGCCTGCTTGAGCGCAGATGCTTTATCGCCTTGATTGCCATCCAGGTAAACATGAATGCGTATATCATCCTGCCAGCCACCAACCCACTGACCTGCTCCTTGCATTCCTAACCAAATTAAACCGACCGCCCACAATGAAATACACACAATCATCAATGCCAACACCTGCTGAATACCAAACGGAGGCAGATGAAACCCACCCGGCAAGCGCAGCGTGACTTTATCAGGAATCATAGAATTACTACTGCTTCGACTCACCCGCCATCTCCCGCCAAAGCACCGGCATGCAATTGAATCACGCGACCGGGATGCGATTCCAGCAAATGCAGATCATGGGTCGCCATAATCACCGTCGCTCCCTGTCGATTTAAATCCATTAAGTAATCCAATACCCGTCGCGCAGTATCGACATCCAGATTCCCTGTTGGCTCATCCGCCAGGATGACTGCAGGCTTGGATGTCATCGCACGCGCAATGGCCACGCGCTGCTGCTCACCACCAGAGAGCGCCTCTGGATACGACCATAAACGATCACCAAGTCCCACATAACCCAGCACCTTGCGCACACGCGGAATCAAACGCTCAGTTTTCCAGCCCTGTACGCGTAACGGCAAGGCCACATTTTCAAACACGGTACGCGAGAATAATAATTTATGATCCTGAAAAATAATGCCCGTATGCCGCCGTAGCTCACGAATCTTTGATTCACCGGACTTTCGCATATCCGCACCCTGCACCACCAACGAACCGGAGCTGGGACGAATACCGCCATAAAACATGCGCAACAAGGATGATTTCCCGGCTCCGCTCTCACCGACCAGATAAACAAACTGCCCCTGTTTAATATCCAGTGTTACACCGGACAAGGCAATTTTACCGGATGGATACCGGAGCATAAGGCGTTGCATAGAAATTTGAGTTTGCTCAACTGACATGGCGGCAAACCGTAGCCGCGTAACACAGCCCTGTCATCCGAATACAACAAGCATTGATGCAACGCATAGGCGATCACCGCAATCGCACTGCTGACAAAGGCGAAACAAGCCCGCATTATGCAGCCATGCAGCTCACATGTCCGGATTGTCAGACCCAGTACGAACTCGATACAGAAGTCCACGATTTAACTCTGCTTTGCCAGCGTTGCGGCCATGAGTTCCCCAAACAAACAGACACATCAATTGAAAGGAGCGACACAGACAATGCGGCAATAACCGAACCGGCTTTTCCAGAGCGCCAGCGCAGTCACCTATTGCCATGGTTTATGATAATATTAACGTTACTCGCGGCAGCCGGATTCTGGTTCCAACACGATGCATGGATGGATCAACGCTGGTTACGCAGCACTATCATCAGTCTTGGCTTTACTCTGCCAAGCCGCGACAAGGACTGGGTAATTGTGAGCGATAGTATTCGACCGACATGGCTTACCCGCTCCGATGGCAACAAGGTCTTGGTGATTAAAGGGCAAGTGAAAAACCTGCTATCCAGTTCAATGCCGCCGCCCCGCATCGAGATCATTTTCTTTGACAAAATAGCCACCGGTCAGCGCATTGCATCGCAACTGCTCGACATCACCGATCCGCCATCCGAACAGGCCATGTTGCAACCGAGCTACCCAACACCAGCAATCGACAATACAAGCATTGCAGGACTGACAACACGTCAGTTTGTATTCCTCATTGATTCTCTGCCAGCCAACACCGGTGATTTCTCTCTAAACGCCAAAAGTCGATAGACCCATCACAGGAAATTCAGCTCCAAGCTAAGGCTTTTGTATTACGAGCTGCGTGCCACCAACACAACGGCCTCAGCAGCAATACCTTCCAGCCGACCGACAAAACCCAATCGTTCCGTCGTGGTTGCTTTGATATTCACCCTGTCGATATCGACCAACAGCAATGCTGCCAAACGTTGTTTCATCGCTGCCACATAAGGGCCTATCTTGGGTGCCTGAGCCATGATGGTGCAATCGACATTGCCAACGCACCAGCCCTTATCCTCAAGCAACGCAACAGTGTGCGATAAAAACAATGCACTATCCCGATCTTTATATTGCGCATCCGTATCTGGAAAATGATGACCAATATCATTCAAACCCACCGAGCCCAGCAAGGCATCACAAAGCGCATGAATCAATACATCGGCATCCGAATGACCCGCCAAGCCGCGCTCATACGGTAGTTCGACACCACCGAGCATCAGCTTTCGATCATCAGCAAAGGCATGCACATCATAACCATGGCCGACCCGTATATTTATATGCATGCCTCACTCCCGCGTTCACCCAGCTCAGGCTCTTTTAACTCAGACTTTCTCAACTCAGATTGCAACCAGATCAAATCATCCTGCGTGGTAATTTTCCGATTCCGCACATCACCATCCGAGATATGCACCTCAAAACCAGCCGCCTCAAGTAGCGATGCATCATCGGTATGCAAATGCAGACGCTCGGCTTCTTTCGACATCGCCTGTTCAAACCAGTCACGTCTGGCCACTTGCGGAGTCTGCACAGCTCGCAAGGTAGCGCGCTGCAAGGTTTCCAGCACTTTACCGTCAGCATCCACACGTTTAATGGTGTCATGTACCGCCATGCCCGGCACTGCAGCCCCAAAACGCTCCGCCACATCGAGCACATCAGCCAATAACGTCGGTGACGGCAACGGTCTGGCTGCATCATGCACCGCCACCATATCCACATCGGCAGGCAAGGCACTCAGCCCCCGTCGCATCGAGATGGAGCGTTCCGCTCCGCCAAGCACAGGCGGTAACAGCTCAAAGGGGTAATGCTGACCGTTCACCAAAGCCAGGTTCACCAGTTCCTCAAAATGATTATCTCCAGCTGCAAGCACCGGTTGAACCCATGCAATGCGCGATTCCGCGGCCAGATGTGCCAGCGTATGCAAAATAATCGCCTGCCCTGCCACCTCCACATATTGCTTGGGTACAACACCACCAAAACGACTGCCGCTACCTGCGGCCAATAATAATACAGCTACTTTCATTGGCCTGATTGTGTCGCTTTATACGTCTCGGTCAATGCCGTTGAATCTACTGTTCACACGACCTGCATCCTCCTGCGGAGCAATGCCATGCCGCACTGCCCATTGCGCTGGGACTACACATCGGAAATAATCCAGCCATCATGTCTCATGTCGTTATCTACCACACCCTATTCAGCCCCGTTAAGGAACCCGAACAATGATCACCTCATCCATTCTGTTTGTTGCAGCAGGATTGCTTTCGTTAGCAAGCGCCGTAATTATCTGGCGCAGTGCCTTGCAACGTCGCAACACACCGGACTCAAGCCCATCAAACAGCATTGCTGGATTGTTATCGTTTGCCATTATCCTGAATATCTGGGCTATTCATCTGCTCGAATCGGTCACCGTCAACGGTATTAATTTCACCCTTGCCACCGGTGCTGCGGTATTAACACTGCTGGTTCACATCATCTACACCATCGGTATTTTACGTCATGGCATTCAAGGTCTTGGGCTGTTTTTGCTGCCCATCAGCGCCCTGCCACTATTTTTAATCCCTGTCCTGCCGCAAGCGCATACACCCAACTGGGTACACACATCCTCCCTGATTGAAACCAGTCACCTGCTAATTTCAATGGGAGCTTATGCGCTGCTGACATTAGCCGCTATTCACGCCGTCATGCAAATCATGCTGGATCGCGCCTTGAAGAAAAAGAAGATTTCCACCGTCGTTCAGGCACTACCCTCCCTGATGGATATCGAACGCCACATGTTCGCACAAGTCAAAGTCGCCACCATTCTGATCGGCATCAGCATCCTGACCGGCCTGATTTGGCAATGGGTCGATCATCAGCATCTCGCACTCATGAATCACAAGGTACTGCTCGCGCTGTTCTCTCTCGGTGTCTTGGTTCTATTGCAGATCAAACGTCATCAGGCATGCTGGTCCACCAGCACAGCCAGCCGCACCGTATTGATGGCCTATGCACTGCTACTGCTATCGTATTTCGGTGTTAAACTGATTCATTCGTTCATTACCTGATGACGAGAACATTATAAACCATGATTGATTCTACAATTCGAGGTCATTACTAACTATGGGGGATTTTCCCTTTTCATTGGCCATCGGCATTTTGTTTTTCCTACTGCTGATCTCGGCTTTTTTCTCTGGTTCTGAAACTGCCCTAACACGCGCCCGCCGAGCTCTGTTGCGTGTGCGCAGCGAACAAGGCGATAAGGGCGCAAAAAAGGCCGAAGAACTACTTGATCAGCCTGAGCGTATGCTCTCAACCATTCTGCTCGGTAATAACTTCGTCAACATCGCCGCATCGGCTCTTGCCACCACCCTGTTCGTTGCCAAGTTCGGAGAGGCAGGCATCATTTACGCCACCATTGCGATGACAATCGTAGTACTGGTTTTCGCCGAAATTCTGCCCAAGACCATTGCTGTTGCTCATGCTGAAAGCATTGCCTGCCATGTAGCCAGACCCATGAGCAGTATCCAATCCCTGACCGCTCCCTTGATTACAGCCTTATTAAGCATCATCGCCATACTTAAACGATTGTTGCGTATCCCCGAGCAAGCTGAAACACCACTCACCCACAAAGAATTAGCCAGCATGATTGATATTAGCGCCGAATCTGGCCTACTCGATCAGGCTCGCGAACAAATGCTCAACAACAGTTTAACGCTGCACGAAGTCGCCGTAAAAGCGCTGATGACACCGCGCAAAAACATCCGCATGCTGGATGGTTCCTTATCCGTAGCCGAATGCATCAAACTGGCTATCAAAGCACCGCACTCACGCCACCCTGTATATTTAGATGAACCCGACAAGCTCATCGGCATCATTCATTTAAGGGATTTACTGAAACTCAACGATCCATCGAAGCGCCTGTCGGATGCCTTGATCTGGAAAAGCCCCAGCTATATCCCGACCACAAAGAATGCCCTGGCACAATTGTTCGACTTTCAAAGCAACCACCAACATCTGGCGATCATCGTGGATGAATTCGGTGATATTGAAGGTTTGATTACGCTGGAAGATATTATCGAAGAAATTGTCGGCGAAATTCACGATGAATCCGATGTGCCTCCGCAACTAGAAATGTGGGCGCAACCCGATGGTTCATTTGTTACAGCAGCCACCGTCGCCCTGCACGACATCAATCAAGCCATGGATGCCGAACTACCGGAAGAAAGTGCAACCACCATTGGTGGCCTGATTGTCGATATTCTAGGTGATATCCCCGAAGGCCGCCTATGCCTGAAAATCAAGAACATCCATGTCGAAGTATTAAGCGTGCGCGGCGACTGGATTCAACGTGTACGCCTGACTCCCACTCCAAAATAAGACAAACCAA
>CAZKHV010000080.1:0-6095 GCA_964552605.1 uncultured Zetaproteobacteria bacterium
TAAATGGCATGATCGATTCACCGTAGGGCAGCGCTTGATGGCGATTGGTGTGCTGACGGTGTTGGCGGTGATTATGGCCGGATTGATGCATGAAAAAACGATTGCGGATCTGGATACTGTGGATGCTAAATTGAAAGTTGCGACGAATGTGATGGCGACGCTGGATGAGTTGACTGGTGAGACCAAGTGGCAGGATGCACTGGCTCTGCGTTTGGCTGAAAGCTCGGGTGGTTTGAGTGATGATTATGATATCGTCAATTTGAATAATTTAAACAAGTTGAACGAGATAAAATCCTATGCTTTGTTGGCTTCGATGGCGGCGGAGCAAAGCGTGATACATAACGAGTTTGATGCTTTTATTCGGGCTTATGCCAGAGATAAAGAGCGCATGGGCTTAACACCGAAATCGGGTTTGCGTGGCCGGTTACGCGATGCGGTGCATCAGGTTGAAGGGCGTTTGAAGGCGCTGCATAACAATCGTTTGATGGTGACCATGCTGATGCTACGGCGGCATGAAAAAGATTTTATGTTGCGCGGATCTGAAAAGTATCTCAAAAAACATGCTGCCCGGATTGAGAAGTTCGAGACCTTATTGCGCGCATCCTCTATACCGACTGTGGATCAAGCTGCTATTGCCAGTGAAATTCAGGTTTATGCCAAGGCCTTTGCAGCGTATGCACAAGGCCACTTTGATATGGATAAACAACGTCAGAACTTTGCGAAGGTGTTTAATGAAAAACTACTGTTTGGTCTGGATAATATGGATGAGAAACTCAGCACGGATATAAATCATTTGAGGACTCAAACGTTAGACATTCATAACTCTCAAAGTTTGATATTTTGGGGTGTTAGTCTGATTTTATTGCTGTTGATTGCTGTCGTTCTGACTTTGATCGGGCGTTCGATTACGAAACCATTGGGTGAACTGGCTGAGGGTATGGATGCGCTTGATGATGGGGATACCACTGTGCATGTGGAATCCCAGATGGCTGGTGAGATTGGCACGTTGATGCATTCGTATCATAAGCTGCAAGAAACCACGCGGCATGCATTTCAATTGCAAAACATCGTGGAAGTCAGTCCGCAAGCTATGATGTTGGCGAATGCTTCGGATTTAACGATTACTTATTTGAATCCAGCTGCAAAAACATTGTTTCGACGCATTGAGTCCTTTTTACCCTGCCGAGTTGATGATTTGGTGGGGCAGTGCATTGATGTGTTTCATAAAGATCCGGCCCATCAGCGTGGCTTGCTGGCGAATAAAGCGAATTTGCCGATGAAAGCACACTTTGTGGCAGACGGTCGTAATATCGAGTTTGAAGCCTATGCCTTAAATAATGAGCAGGGTGATTGGGTATCGATTATGGTATCCTGGAATGATGAGACAGAGCGGCAGGAACTGGCCAATGATTTTGAAACCAACATTGGCTCTGTGGTGACTGAAATCATGGATTATGGTACCCAGATGCAGGAAGCTTCTGAAACACTCTCCGCCATGGCCGAGCAATCGAGTGCACAGGCGGAAGCGGTGTCGGGCAGTTCGCATGAGGCGAGTGAAAATGTAGTGACCGTGGCTTCGGCTTCTGAAGAGTTATCGGCATCGATTGCCGAGATTACCCGTCAAGTGCATGAAGCGGTGGAAATTTCTGCGCAGGCGGTTGATGAAGCCGATAAAACCAATGCAACCGTGAGCACATTATCATCGGCATCCGAGCAAATTGGCGAAGTGATTCGAGTGATTACGGATATTGCCGAGCAAACCAATCTATTGGCCTTGAATGCGAGTATTGAAGCGGCCAGAGCTGGAGATGCCGGACGTGGTTTTGCTGTGGTGGCCGGTGAAGTGAAAGAATTGGCTAATCAGACAGCGCGAGCCACCGAACAGATTTCTGAAAAAATCGGTGAAATTCAAACACAAAGTGATGGCGCAGCAGCAGCGATTGGTAATATCTCCGATATTATTTCGCGTATGAATGAGATTAATCAGTCTATTTCTGCAGCCACGGAAGAGCAAAATTCGGCTACCCATGAGATTGCTCAAAGTGTGCAATATGCCTCCGATGCGACTCATCGTGCATCCGAAGAGATTAGCGGAGTGACGCAATCGGCGGAACAAACCGGTCAGGCTGCGGTGGGTGTGTTGTCTGTGGCCAATGGTTTGAGTGATAAGGGTGCTGAATTGCAGCAGCGGGTGAATGATTTTTTAGTCGGATTACGCAAGTAGGTCGCGATGGCAGAGCGCCAGGAAAGCCAGCTAAGCAAACGAATCCAGCGAATCCAGAACATCGATCTGCATCTCGAATCGATGCTTCAGAACCGGTTCGTGATGAGCGGGCCGGTTCGGTTCAGCCTGCGCCGCAGCAGCGTGTTCAACGCGCCATGCCCGCAACACTTGGGCAAGTGACAACACGGATGGCTGACAAGCCTGCAACTGCAACTGTGGATGTGGATAGCGCTCAATGCGGTGCTGAAAAAGTAGCCCAAGAGCCTGACCCAGCATCTGTTTCAACGCCCCCTGTTGCAGCCGTTACGACAGCAGGGCAACCGGCTTTGGCCGGGCGATTGAAGCACAACCTTTCAGGTGGTCATTCTCGGCGTGCCTGGTTGTTGTTGGGTGAGCGGGTGTTTTCGCATCCGCGTTATGCCTTGTTGATTGTCGCAGCTCTGGGGCTGTGTGCCTTTGAACGCTATTTGTGGGTGATGATTCCACTGGCCTTGTTTTTTGCGCTGGAATGGATGTTGCGTCTGTGGTTGCAACTTGAAAACAGCCATAAAAATAAGACCGAGTTGGCCTTCCTGGCGCTCGATGGTATTGCTACGCTCAGTTTGTTTATCGCCATGCTGATGCCGGCCAGCTTGTTGGCACAGGGCTTTTATCTACGTTTGGCGCGCTTGCTCCGGGGCATGTATCTGTTGCGCATGTTACGTATTTTTCAATTTTTAACCCATGATACATTTGTATATTCGATGCCCTTTGCCATGCTGGTGGTGGGCTTGGCTGGTGTGGGCTTAGCGCTGGAAAATGTAAGCCTGTATGTGGGCGTGGTGCTGCTGCTGGAAGTGTGCTGTCGTGGTTTTTCAGTGCTTAAAGTTTTGCCGCAGGGGGCGCGTTTAAAGGGGGAGTTGGCTTTCTTGCCCATTGATGCGTTTGCGGCCTTAGCCTTAATGGGACTGGTGCCGGGTTTGTCGGCGTATTGGGTGTTGTTACGTTTGGCGCGTTTCCTGATCATGCTTAATCCCTTGAATAATGTCGGCATGGCTTTTCGTAAAGTAGCGATGATGTCGGAGGTACGCAGTGAATTCAGTATGCTGACCGGTATGCTGGCAGCGCTGCTGTTGATCGGCTCGATGTCGGTGATTTATTTGTATCCGGAAATGGATATCAATGATGATGATGTGATCAATATGGCCGATTACGCGCCGTTTCAGATCATCCTGTTTGTGTTTCGTATTATCATGGACCCGGGTACTGCACCACCGGAAGCATTTTCACCGTGGCTGGTGGGGTTGACCGTGTTGCTGGTGATGGCCGGAGTGTTTTTCTTTGCGCTGGTGGTTGGGCTTGGTGCGAATGTGATGCATTATTTATTGCGTGAACTCTCCAATAGCCCGCTATCGGCGCGTGAGCATATTCTGCTGGTTGGAGGCAATGAACAGTCGATCAATATATTGAAACAACTCAGTCGTTTATTTGCGCGTATGCGGCGCTCGTTTGCTTCGGTATGGCTTTTTTATGGAGAACCGTTGCCTGAGGCGCGCAGTGTGGGTTCATGGTTGACGGTGCGGCAGGTGGAGAATGGTGAGCGTAATTTAATTGAACGTTTTCAATTGTCGGGTGTGCGGCAGTTGTTCTTTTTTCATTCGGCTGATGGTAAAGAAAAACATCAGGATGTGGTGGACATGCATCATTTAAAACGTGATGTGCAGGCTGATGGCTTAGTGGTGGCAGATGCTGCGCTATCGAATCATTTGCATGCTGTTTACAGCCAATCGCTGGATATGCAGGTGTTGGATTCCGCTTCAGTCACGGCTCGAATGCTGTATCAAATGCATCACTGCGCTTATATGCCGGAATTGGGTATGCGTTTGTTGGATGTGGTGGCGGGTGAAACCGGTCTGTTTTCGTTATCGTGGTCGTTAAGCGTGCGTTACGATGGTGCGGCGGCAATGCTGAGCAGGGATAGTGGGGGGGTAACAAAAACAATCAGCCTGGAAGTATGGTTGACGCAGTGTTTCGCTCAGGGTGTCAATGTCTTGGCGGCAATGAATGATAGCGGTGAGCCGGTGTTGTTGAGTGATTTGATGCGGCTTGAGGGGGAACATCATTTTACCGATGTGGTGGCGATTGGTCATACACCGGCCTTGTGGTCGGGGGTGATGACGCGGGCCTTGACGGCTGAGGCGGATCATAAGCTGGAACTGCAGCATGAAAATAAATTAAAGACATTTACCTGGCCTGAAAGCTGGGATCTATCCATGATCTTTCTGGGCTGGCATGAGGGGCTACCTGCCATGGTCGAAGAAATGGCGTTAAAACACCATAAATTGACGATTCATGTGTTCAGTACGCTGGATGAAAATGGTTTGATGCGTGCCAACCGGCAATTGAAGAATGTGGTGCAGGCTGTGGAAGGTTGTGAATTAAAGGTGTCGGTACATGCCTGGGATGGCTTTGATACGGAGGCTCTGGTGGGCCAGTTGCGCGGCTGCAAGGTGATGATGTTTTATCCGGAGCAGCGTGATGATGGTCGTGCCGGTTGTGAGGACTCGTTGTTGGAGCTGTGGTATCACGAGGTATCACGCATGTTGAGTGCGCGTAAGGCTAAGGCAAAGTGGTGGACACCACCGAAATTGATGGTGTTACCGAGGCAGGGTGCGAATGTGGCGACATTTGTGCAGGCATCGTTGGCGTATACGGCGCTTGAAACGCATGTGGGTTCACCCGATGCCTTTCATGATGTGCTTATGGCAAGGCGCTTGCTCAATGAAGCGTGTCGGCATGTGGATGCGCTGAGCAGCAGCCAGAATGATAAGGTGTTTCGTTTTGTTGATGCGATGTTGAGTGACACGGTGTTGGTCGAAAGTGTGACGACAAGCCGTTTGATTGATCAGCGTGGCACTGGTCTGCTTCAAACGCAGGTGAGTTGGTCGGATGTGTATCGGGAATCGTTGCGGCGGGGCTGGTTGTTGATGGGCTATTTGATGCCACATCACGAGACCAGCGGTTGGAATGTGTTTGAGACGTTGGATCGTAGTTTTCCATCGCCTCAACATCATCACATGCATGCGATGTACTTGCTTGGTGGTGTGGCGGTGGATGAAATGGATTTGCCGCTGGAGAGTGAGGAGTTGTTGTTTTGTCGGCGTGGTGTATTGGTTCAGAAGGAACCGCAGCCGGTGAAGGCGAATGATGCGCTTGACGTAAAAAATGCAACGACAGCAGTGTCTGAAGCGAAAAAAGTAGAGCCGGAGCAGATGAAGCCAACGCCGGTTGAGAAAAAAGCGCTTAAGAAAAAACAGATTGAGTTGAAGGAAGCTGAGCCGAAGGAGATTGAGCAGAAGGAAACCGAACAGGAGAAAATTGACCCGCCGCAAACGATGAGCACTCCCGCCTTGCACGGACAGGTGATGGATGAGGCGATCTGGCCGGAGCAAGCCGATCAACGTTTGCTCAATGTGATGGGAGAACAGATCACAGGTTCGGTTGAGATGCTGGAGCGCAGCTCGGAAGATGCCTTGATGAAGTTGATGGATATTCTCGATATGGGCGTTTCGGATGAGGTTGAGAGCTTGATTATGGCTTCTCTGGCTGATTTGCAAAACATTGATCGGGTGAATCAACGCTTGAACAATGTGAAGTCGGTGGTGCAGGACTGGGCGCAGGCTATTCCAACGCATGAATCACGCTCTTGTGGCTGGATTGGCGCGATGGAAAGTCGCTTTGTGATGCAGGAAGAGCGTTTGGCGTTGAAGGATGTGTTGGCCGCTGATTCGGATGGTATTGATGCGGTGACCGAAGAAGTAGTCGAAGAAGTAGTCGAAGAAGTAGCAGAAGAAGTAGCAGAAGAAGTAGCAGAAGAAGTAGCAGAAGAAGT
>CAZKHV010000081.1:0-6066 GCA_964552605.1 uncultured Zetaproteobacteria bacterium
GTGGAGGTGATGGTCTGATGCTGAAACGTGCATTTAAAACATGGTTCTTGTGGGAACTGTTGATCGGATTGTCCGTTACCGGTCGTTATTTCTTTAAAAAGAAGATTACCATTGAATATCCAGAGGAGAAGACTCCTTTATCGCCGCGTTTCCGTGGTCTGCATGCTTTGCGCCGTTATGAGTCTGGTGAAGAGCGTTGTATTGCCTGTAAACTCTGTGAAGTGGTGTGTCCTGCGTTGGCAATTACCATTGAATCGGAAGAGCGCGATGATGGTTCACGGCGTACGACGCGTTATGATATTGATTTTACCAAGTGTATTTATTGCGGTTTCTGTCAGGAAGCCTGTCCGGTAGATGCAATCGTTGAAACGCAGGAATTTGAGTATGCGACGGAAACACGTGCTGAATTGTATTACGATAAAGAAATGTTATTGGCTGTGGGTGATCGTTATGAAAAACAGATCGCCGCAAATATTGCAGCCGATGCGCGTTATTGTTAACAGGGTTCATAGGTAAAAGGAGAGGTAATGCTCGAAACCGCATTTTTTAATCTATTTGCCGGCTTGTCTATTTTTGCAGGTTTGGGTGTCGTATTGTCACGCAATACCATGCATGCTGTGATGTTTTTGATTTTCTGTTTCTTTAATGCAGCAGGTTTGTTCTTCCTGTTGGATGCAGAGTTTCTGGGCATTATTTTGATTCTTATATATGTCGGTGCTGTGATGGTGTTGTTCATGTTTGCCATCATGATGCTGGAAGTGAATGTATCGAAGATGCGAGAAGGCTTTCAACAGTATTTGCCGATTGGTGGCCTGATTGCTGTTGTATTGTTGATTGAGTTTATAGCTGCATCGACCACCGGTGTGTTCACGGAAGGTGCGAAAGCAACAGCCGTACATTTTGCACAGGATGTGAACAATACCAAAGAGATTGGTTATGTGCTGTATACCAAATATTTATTAGCCTTTGAAATTGCGGCGATTATTTTATTGGTGGCTCTGGTTGGTGCGATTGTGTTGACCATTCGTGGACGTAAAGATGCTAAATATCAGAATATATCGAAGCAGGTGAATGTGCGCAGAGAAGATCGTGTACGTAAGGTGAGCATGTGATGGTGAGATTATGATGGTGGAATTGTAATGGTTGGATTATCCGAATACTTGATTGTCGCTGCCGCATTGTTTTCACTCGGTGTGATCGGCCTGTTTTTGAATCGTAAAAATGTCATTGCCATTTTGATGTGTATCGAATTGATGTTGCTGGCTGTGAATATCAATCTGGTAGCTTTTTCGCATTATTTGAATGATATATCCGGCCAGATTTTTGTTTTCTTCGTATTGACCGTCGCAGCCTGTGAAGTGGCGATTGGTTTGGCGATTCTGGTTAGTTTCTACCGATTGCGTCGTTCGATTGAAATCGAAGACATCAATACGTTGCAGGGTTAAGGGGGAGCAGAGGTGCAAGAATTGACACTGAGTACAACAGAGCTGCTCGCCATTCCCGGTCTACCATTGTTGGCAGCCTTGCTGACTGGTTTATTTGGCTGGGCCTTGAGCGATAAAATATCGCATTTGATCACTTCGGGTGCTGTCATTCTATCCGCCGTGTTATCGATTCATATATTTATGCAGGTGCTCGATGGTGCCTCATTCTACGGTAACTTCTGGACTTGGATGCTCTCTGGTGATTTTGTCGTACCTGTTGGTATGATGATTGATCCTCTGACGGCGATCATGATGGTGGTGGTGACGGTTGTTTCGGCCTGTGTGCATGTTTATACCATCGGATATATGCATGGTGATCCGGGTTATTCACGTTTCTTTTCCTATATTTCAGCCTTTACATTCTCCATGCTGGTATTGGTCATGGGTAACAGCTTTTTCACCTTGTTTTTTGGCTGGGAAGCGGTGGGTTTGTTCTCCTATCTGTTGATCGGTTTCTGGTACAAACGTGAACCTGCCAATTATGCCGCGCTCAAAGCCTTTGTGGTCAATCGAATCGGTGATTTTGGTTTCCTGATTGGTGTCTTGGCGATTTGGTATTACTTTGGCAGTGTCGATTATAAAACCGTATTTGGCATGGTGCCTGCCCTTGTTGAGCAGGGCGTAAGCTTGCACTTCATGGATTGGCAGATCAGTGCGATCACCTTTATTTGTTTAGCTCTGTTTATCGGTGCGATGGGCAAATCCGGTCAGGTACCGTTGCATGTCTGGCTACCGGATTCCATGGAAGGCCCAACACCAATCTCGGCTTTGATTCATGCTGCAACCATGGTGACGGCGGGTGTATTCATGGTGGCACGTTTATCGCCGATGTTTGAATACTCGGAAGTGGCTTTAGCAGCCGTTATTCTGGTTGGTGCGACGACAGCCTGGATGTGTGCCACGATCGGTTTGGTACAGAATGATATTAAACGTGTAATTGCATACTCGACCTGTTCGCAGCTGGGTTATATGTTCGTTGCCTGTGGCGTATCGGCTTATTCGGTCGGTATCTTCCATCTGATGACCCATGCGTTCTTTAAAGCCTTGTTGTTCCTCGCTGCCGGTTCGGTTATTCATGCCGTGATGGCCAATCAGGATATTCGTAAGATGGGGCAGTTGCGTAAGTATATGCCGATTACATATATCACTATGTTTATTGCAGCGCTTGCGCTTTCCGGTGTGCCTCCATTTGCAGGTTTCTGGTCGAAGGATCTGATTATCGAAGCGACCATGATTCGTGAACTGGGTTGGATCGGTAATTTTGCTTCCTTCGCGGTGTTATCGGCGGTGTTTATGACAGCCTTCTACACCTTCCGCATGTTCTTCTTAACCTTCCATAACTCGGATCGAGTGCCGGCTGAAGCCAAGGCGCACATCCATGAATCACCAAAAGTGATTACTGTTCCGCTAATGATTTTAGCGGTCGGTGCCTTTGCTTCCGGTATGTGGGGCGTGTTTGTGCTCGATATTGCCAACCCAGAAGTGGTCAACGGCTATTTCGGTAGTTCTATCTTCGTTTTGGATGCACATAACCCATTGATGATGATGGCTGAAGAGGGGCATGATCATGGCATGTTCCATTTTTTAGCAACGATGCCGTTTTGGCTGGCTGTTGGTGGTATCAGCTTGGCCTACGCTATGTATTACCGTGAAACAGTGTTGCCTGCCAAGATGGCTGCGATTGCACCGCCGGTACATACCTTTTTGCTTAATAAATGGTACTGGGATGAGTTGTACGAAAAAATATTCATTCAACCTGCTCAGCGCTTGGGTACGTTCTTCTGGAAGAAAGGTGATCTGGCGATGATTGATAAGGGCATGATTCATGGTGGTATTGTCGATACCATTGTAGCGGGAGCTGCGCGTATGCGTGCGATGCAGACTGGTATGGTATTTCATTATGCATTTGCGATGGTGATAGGTGTTTTCGGATTCCTGACCTATCTGCTGTTGAACGGTTAAGGGGAGCGAACGATCATGCCATTGCCTATGGATCATTTGTATAATGTTCTGGACTTTCCAATCCTGTCTCTAAGTATTTTCTTACCAACCCTTGGAGCTATCTTTATCTGGTTGTTTGTGCGCGGTGATCGTGCAGTGCGCTGGGCGGCTCTTGGAGTATCCATTGCTACTTTTCTGGTGACGCTGCCGCTGGCTTTGCAGTTTGATACCACGACAGCACACATGCAGTTTGAAGAGTTCGCACCCTGGATCACTACATTTAATATTAATTACCAGCTCGGTATTGATGGTATTTCGATGCCATTCATCGTGTTGACCAGCTTGCTGACCGTAGTTTGTATTGTGTCGGCTTGGACGTGTATTAAAACACGTGTTAAAGAATACATGATCGCTTTCCTGATTCTGGAAACCACGTTGATTGGTGTGTTCTGTGCGCTCGATGCGATTCTGTTTTATTTCTTCTGGGAAGCCATGTTGATACCGATGTATCTGATCATCGGTATCTGGGGCGGCAAAAATCGTGTTTATGCCACGATTAAGTTTTTCTTATACACCTTGGCAGGCTCCGTGCTGATGTTGATTGCCGTGTTGGCGATGTATTTTGAGGCGGGTCATACATTCAGCTTGTTGGCATTCATGGATTATCCGTTTGATTTCACATGGCAGTTTTGGATATTCATTGCCTTCTTCGTTGCTTTCGCGGTAAAAGTGCCGATGTGGCCGGTACACACATGGTTGCCGGATGCGCATACCGAAGCACCAACCGCAGGTTCGGTGATTCTGGCGGGTATCCTATTGAAGATGGGTGCTTACGGCTTCTTACGTTTCTCCTTGCCGATGTTGCCGGATGCCTCGCAATACTTTGTGCCTTTCATGGTGGCATTATCTCTGGTTGCAATCGTTTACATTTCACTGGTTGCACTGATGCAGACCGATATGAAGCGATTGATCGCTTATTCATCGATTGCCCATATGGGGTTTGTCACCTTAGGCACGTTCATGTTTACGCAGGTCGCCTTGGAAGGAGCTGTGATTGGTATGATCTCTCACGGCTTTGTGGCTGCCGCCTTATTCCTTTGTGTCGGTGTAATGTATGATCGTTTGCATACCCGGGAAATTGGTGATTATGGCGGTGTGGTCAATGTTATGCCGGTGTTTGCCGGGGTGATGTTGTTTTTCTGCATGGCGAACGTGGCTCTACCGGGTGCATCTGCCTTTATCGGCGAAATTATGGTTCTGATCGGTACGTTTGAAGCGAATCCAGTGTATTTGGGCATGTCGACCAAATGGGTGGCGATTGCAGCAGCGACATCTGTGATCTTGTCCGCGTGTTATACGCTGTGGATGTATAAACGTGTGGTTATGGGTGAGCTGGTCAACGATAGTGTTAAAACCATGCAAGATATGAATATGCGCGAATTCGGATTCTTTGTGCCATTGATTCTGTTGACCTTGTGGATTGGCTTTTATCCGCTGCCGGTGCTGGATCTGTTGCACGCATCCGTATCGCATCTGGTTGATCAAGCTACCGCGAGTAAATTGGCTGAAGCAGCATTGGTGCACGTAACACCTGCACTTGATGCAGTACACCATTGATAGGAAGTAAACAATTGAAGGAAGTAAATCATGGCTAATGTGACATTCCCGTTTCCGTTCCCTGATCATCTGATCACCCTGTTGCCCGAAATGATTGTGGCAATACTGGCGATGGCCTTGCTGTTGCTCGATTTGTTCATCGCCAAGGAAAACAAAGTCTGGACTGCGTATCTGGCAATTATGACCATTGTTGTGGCTGCCATTGCAACCATTCAGTTGTATCCGGCTGGTGCTATCGAGGCGTTTTATGGTTTCTTTGTGTTTGATCCGTTTGCAGCCTTTTGCAAATTATTGATTTTTGCAGCGACAGCGATCTCAATCATTCTGTCGCTTGAATACATGAAAGATGAAAACCATATTGGTGAATATTATGTGTTAATGCTGTTTGCCATGCTGGGTATGATGCTGATGGTTTCAGCAACGAACTTCATCATTTTATATCTCGGCATGGAACTGATGGCTTTGTGTATATATGTGCTGGTGGGTTATCAGCGTGACGTATTGCGCTCGAATGAAGCAGCATTGAAATATTTCATCCTGGGTGCTCTGTCATCAGGCATGTTGCTTTACGGCATTACCTTCTTGTATGGCGTGACGGGCAGTTTTGACTTTACTGAAATTGGTGCGGCATTGAGTGCTGCCGGTAGTGGATCGCATGCCGCTGTAATGCTGGGTCTGGTGTTTGTGATTGCGGGGCTGGGTTTTAAAGTTTCCATGGCACCGTTCCACATGTGGACTCCAGATGCTTATGAAGGTGCACCGACTCCGATTACAGCCTTTATGTCGGTGGCTCCAAAGGTGGCGGGTTTCGCTGTCTTTATTCGCGTTCTCTCCGATGCGTTGCCAGCTCTAGTGGATGATTACACTGCGATTCTGATTGGTATGGCGATTCTGACCATGGCTGTTGGTAACCTGGCAGCGATTGCACAGCGTAATATCAAACGCATGTTGGCCTATTCTACTGTGGGTCATGTGGGTTTTGTGATGCTTGGCCTGATTGCCGCCAATGCC
The DNA here is from genome assembly GCA_964552605.1 of uncultured Zetaproteobacteria bacterium. Taxonomy (GTDB): domain Bacteria; phylum Pseudomonadota; class Zetaproteobacteria; order Mariprofundales; family Mariprofundaceae; genus Mariprofundus. The sequence continues at coordinate 6,054 of CAZKHV010000081.1, forward strand.
GATGGTTATGCCG
>CAZKHV010000082.1:0-6037 GCA_964552605.1 uncultured Zetaproteobacteria bacterium
GAGTGCAAATGATGGCATGGCGCACAGCGCACCACACTCACCACCTTGCCACGCAGAGCATCCGCCTCAGCGAAGGCTTGCGTTGCTATCAGCACATTACTGAGCAGCAGTAGTTTGAGAAGCCAGAGCAAAAGTTAATTCACCTTGTTTACCATGATAACGCAAACGCACATGCAGTTGATCGGCATGAATATCACCGACTGGCAGGGCACGCCTGTACACACCTAAGGCACCATCCGGTATCGCCTGCCGCCATTTCGAATCGTTGGTACGAATATGCACCAACAGATCGGGGATATGTCGCCGACCCTCCCGATTCACGATGATTAAAAACTCATTCATGCCCGGCCGTACCGCTTCAGGACGTGTTTCATAATGAATGACAAACTCATCCCAGGGTTGCGGATCAGGCATCCATACATCTTGCGATGAACAAGCTGATAGCAACAACACCATCACAGCCAAGTATTTACGTTTCATTCATCATTCTCCTTGGCTATGGCTCTGTAAATAGGCCAGAACTTGCTGTTGTTGTGCATCTGTCATGCGCTTCAAACCACGTTGTTGCCGATGCTTTTGCATGCGATAAAGCGTACTCACCCACAGATTAGCCGGATGAATATTCGGCATCGGCGGTCTGTGACAGGCCGAACACTGCTTAGCAAACTGTTTAAAGTCTGCCGATTGTTGATCCGGGTAGATGGATACACTCGACTGCGTACTCTGCTGTGTTGCATCACTGCATGCCACGCTGAACAGCAACAGCAGTAACAAGACAATAAAATTATTTCTTTTCATTACCATCCGGGTTTGCATCATCCGTGTCACAGCCATCGATCTGCCCATCGATCTGTCCATCATCGGCCGAATCATCATCGCTCTCATCATCCGAGCCATACATCATGGTCATAAAATACACAAAACTGCCAAATACCGCGATATAGGCAAAAGCCGCGACATGCCCCCAATTAAACCATTCACGCGGACTACCGGCACGATCACCCCAAAACGGTACGGTCAGCCCATAGGCGATGAGAATCATCACAATCAGAATCGACCAAAACCATTTCGGCACACGCTGCGACGATTCAAAACCCGAACCACTGGCCAAAATCTCTTCATCGGTCATGCCTACTTTTTTCACCGTCGTTTTTTTACGTGGGCGCGACTGGCCACCGCCAAACAAACGTTCATTTTCATCATCCATGATTTTTTGTTTTGCAATCCTATCCGTTTCATCTGTCATCGTATTCTCCCGCTTCACGAGCCTTCAGCATAATAGGTTACTTTAAATGAATCTGTCCAACCATCATCACTCTCGGCCAATACAGTCAAACGATGCAAACCTTTTTTCATCTCAGGTGAAAAGTGCAGCATCACATCTTTTCGCCCCACCGTCTGCCAGCTCACCTGATCCTGCTCCAGGCGATACATCGAGGCTGGCATACCCTCAACACGCAAATGAACCAAGGCAGGCTGGTAACGTTTATTGGCCAAGTTGATGCGATAATCAAAGGCCGTCGTACCGCTCATTAATTCAGCCCGATCCACCACCATCGAATAGGGTTGATAACTCATCACACCCAAGATAAAAAATACCGCTCCGAGCACTGTCCCAACACTAGCCGCCTTGGTGCGCGATAACAGCGAACCCAAATTACTCTTGCTTTCCCCATCGGTGCCAAATGCAAACGACAACAAGCCTGGCCCCTGCATTTTTTTACTTTTACTGTGCAGCTGATCACAAGCCACCACACATTCACCGCAATTGATGCAGCTATCAAAAACTTCGGTACGGCGTGGATCAATATCAAGGAAACAACTATCTTCGCAATAATTGCAATGCAAACAATCGTCACTACGACTGCTATCATAAGCAATATGCAAGGTATCCTTGGTTTTAAACGAATGCTGCCATACGCGATAAATGCACATGTATTTGCAAACCAAATGGCGCATTGCCGCCACATCCACCAGAACCACCAACACACAAACGCTATAAATCCATAACAAATGTTCGGCTTTGGCAACCGGGTGCAAAATCAAAAATGACCAGATCACCGCAGGGTCAAAAAAATACAACAGCGGAATAATAGCAAACAACATGGCTATCAGAACAAAGCAGACAGCCAACACAGCCTTATTAATCCATACGTTTTTACGCCGTGCGACTTGCATCTTCTGGCCGCTCACATCCATCATTAAAGCACGTCGCCCAAGCAGTTTGGCTGTCAAGGCATTGGCCCATTCCGATAATGTATTCTGCGGGCAAACCCAACCACAAAAGACAGCACCAGCCCACGAATACATAAAGATCAGACCTGTCGCAGCCATCAGCCAAAAACCCATGACAATCGAAATATCGGCAAACCAAACCTGATAATCCAATAAGCGGAATGCCCCCGCCATCGGATCAATACGAAACAGACCGGAGACTGGAATCAACACCAGCAAGGCCATCACCAGATACTGTGATCCACGCCGCAGTGCATGCACACGTTGTGCTCCGGGCACATGCTCCTCTCGCACTGGAATTTGACTTAGCTGCTGGCGAGCATTGCCTCGCTGTTGTACGGGTTCTAAGGCCACTCTTTACCCCTCTTTCGTTCATCCTCAATCATAACGACACTCTAGCATAAGGACTGATGTGAAATAACCTATCACGATAGCTTTTCATCGCATTTACATCACCACGTTCTTCAAACAAGGCCAGCATGGCCTTTAAGGCAGCTTCGTGATCGGGTCGAATAACGAGTATTTTTTGCAACGCCTGCTCGTAGCTTAAGCCTGGTGGCAATCCGCCTTCAAGGCTGGCAAACATCGCATCAGCCAAAGCAAAAGCAGCCCAGCGGTTATCCGGATTGGCACGATAAGCCAGCGCCTGCAAGCGCTCAGCTCCCAGTTTGCCTTGCAAGCTCAGCAACTGTGCCCGTGCATTCAACTCCGAGCCTGCCCAGCTGCGCTTAAAGGACATCACCTGCGACGCATCAATCGACCAATAGCGTTCAGCCTCAGCCAGTGCAATGCGCCGCTCAATCAACCACTGCAACAACTCAGGCAAGGTATTTTCAGCATAACGCATCGATGGCAAACTAAATTCGATTACCGGTGTCCATTCTCCCTGCCGTGAGCCCTGCATGGCATCGCCCAACAGGCTCGATACATCGCCCCAATAACGTCCGATCCATGTCCAGCCACCTTCATCACCCCACAACCCCTTCGCCGGAGCAGCCGTCAACAATACCGAGGCCGGTCGATGCTGATTGGCAAAACCAACCAAACCAAGACGATAACCATCAACAAACACGGCATTGTGCGCAAATACGTCTGCAAAGCTGCGCAGCACCACTTGCAACGAGTGTTGATCAAATTGATTGAAGGCCAACCACTGCACAAACAAGCCCTGCTCATTCAAACGTTTTTTGGCTCGCCTAAACTGTTCAACCGAAAGCAAGGCTCCGCGCCCAACCATATCGGGATGAAACAAGTCGCCGACAATGACATCGTAATGCTGCTCCGAGCGCATCAAGAAGCGACGTGCATCATCGTGCTGGAGATCCAGCGTTGCCATCACACCGTCATTGACCCGGTCAAAATAATCCTGCGCGGCGACCACCGCCCCTCGCGACAACTCAACCGCATGCAGCTGCGCATCAGGCCATGCCAATGCACCCGATGCCGTAATCCCCGTACCGAGCCCCAGAAACAATACGTTTTCAGCCTTGCCATGCAAAAACATCGGCAAGCGCGCCTGATTTTTCTGCACAGCCACCGAGGTGGGGTCACTTGATGCATCCATACGCTGCAAATCGGCCAATAAAATGCGCTGACCATCTTGCCGCTGTACGACATGGGTAATCGAGATCGCATCTTCATGTTGATACAAATCCGTAGAAGCCGGCAGTTCCGCCTGCAGCAACAATGCCGCCGGAGGCAGATGATAGACCGGCCATGCCAGCACGATAAACAGAGCCAAACTTACAGCCGCACTAGGCAAACGCTTCGCCTCACTCTGCCAATAGCAGCCACAAAGCATGATTAACGCCGCAGCCAACAGCCACGTCGCAGCCGTCCCCAGCCATGGAATGAACACAAAGCCCGCCACCAGCGCCCCCAAACATGCACCCACACTATTGGCTGCATACAGCCATGCACCTTCATCACGCGTGGCAATCAATGGTAGCCAAGCTCCTAAAGCCAATGTCACCGGCAAGGTACAAAGCGCAATCAGCAGCCCCTGAAATAACAACGTCATGGATAATGAATCAAAGCTCATGCTTTGCCCCCAGGCGTTGATCTGTGGGAAGGCGTATAAACCGGCCACAGCCATCAGGGCAACCAGAACTGGCATAAACTGCAGGGCTCGTGATCGAGGCAAGTATGTTGCTATCGCACTACCCGCTCCGATACCCACAAGAAATACAGCCAAGATCACAGCCAAAACATATTCCGTGCGCAAGAGAATCATGCCGTAGGCGCGTGTCCAGGCAATCTCCAGCATCAATGCGCCCGCTCCCATGCCCGCATAAACCAGCAACGATGCATAATCCGTCACACGCCCTGAGTTGGGAGATGATGGTGATTCAGTCGAATCGGCAGCAGCAAGCCGCCAGGATAAATACAACAAAGCCAGCCCAAGCAACACACCCAAGCCCGCCACCGATTGTATGGCCAGCACCCAACCGACCAGCGGCAGTAACATTAACGGCAACAATGCACCCAAGGCTCCACCCATGGTATTGATGCCATACAATGATCCCAGCGATAACTGCAACGACTTACCCACACGCAGCATGGCAGGAAATGCAAAACCCAAAGCCATTGCCGGTAAACACAACACCCATAAAGCCGAAGCTATTTGCCAGAACTGCCAGACGGCCAGATCATCCACCGATAACCACAGGCCTTGCAACCACGGCATCAGAGTCGGTAAAAACACAGCATAGAGTGCCACAGAGATTTCAATCGCAGCCAGCAAACGCAAGGTGTTTTTGACCGTACCTTGCCAGCGGCACCCCATAAAGCTGCCCAAACCGAGTCCCAACATAAACGCTGCAACCGTTACGACCACACCCAAAATACTGATGCCGAATAATAGACTCAGCATGCGTGTCCATAACACTTCATAAGCCAGTGCCGTTACACCGGATAAGCCATACAGCACTAATAAAAGAACGGCTGCATTGGTTCGCTTCATATCAGTTCGTTTCATGTTGGATTGCTTCATATCAGATTGCTTCATATCAAAGGCAGAGGCTACGGTTTCAAAGGCGGATTAAAGAATCAATCGAATTAGGGGTCAGTTGGGATAAAACCAGACAAACGCCACAACACCATGCACGACAGCCAGTGTCGTAGCTAGCCCTGCCGACAAGACATGCCAAATAAACACGTCTTTATTAAAAATCCCCATGGCAATGCCGAAACTTGCCGCCAGCAACACCAGGCACAACAAAGCCCCACCCATCCAGAATAGAATTTGATGTTTGCTTTTTATACTGATTGCGCGCTCTGCCGCTAATGCCTTTTCCTCATTAAACTGTTCCATCACATCAGAAAAGTGTTGATCTGAGGTCGCGGCATCAAGCTTGTTTGCAGCACTAGCATCAACAGCACTGATAGCTGATGTCGAGAACAAGCCCAACATCAGCAGCGCAAAAACAAGCAGAAACTTATTTTTCATCATCTTCATCATCATGGTCCTTTTTCAAAGCATGACGCCAATGTAAAACCACCGCTAACAGCATCGGAGCAAACACCAGAAAGAATAAAAACACAAAAATAGTCCATGGTGTATCGATACTCACATGCAAATAACGATAACTATCCACAGCCCATGCCGGCATGGCCCAAGCCATACTCACAACAAGCAACAGTACAGTCCGAAGCACCTTCAAAGTCTTCATGGCTTCACCTCATTTGATTTTATTACAGCCAGTTTCGCTGCCACTTTCTGACTCGATGCACAACGGAAACCATAAAAATCGGATGCCATATTGGGCAATGAATAATTGCGATGATAACTTTGTGTGGAAAA
>CAZKHV010000083.1:0-5976 GCA_964552605.1 uncultured Zetaproteobacteria bacterium
TGCAGCTATGGATGCAGCTATGGCTGAAGGAGCGGAGAATGTTGTGGGGTATGAAGCCAATGGTGGCTTTTTGACTGCGACGGATATTGTATTGAATGAACGCCGTTTATCGGCCTTGCCAACGCGCGATGCTGTCATTGTGCCACTGGCAATTCTGATGTTGGCACGGCAAGGTAATCTTAGTATTTCTGCGTTGCTGGCGACCTTACCACAGCGTTTTACCTATAGTGATCGTTTGAAAGAGTTTCCTACCGCTTTAAGTCAATCGCGTCTGGCGGTGTTGAATAGTGGTGATGTTGCTGCCGATATGGCTGCTGCAGAAGCCATGCTGGGAGGGGCGTTTGCATCCGTCGCATCGATTGATGTGACCGATGGCATTCGAATTAGCTTTGTTGATGATGAAGTGGTGCATTTGCGCCCATCCGGCAATGCACCGGAATTACGAGCCTACACAGAAGCAGCTAGTGAAAGTAGGGCGATTGAAATGAATCGAGTTTGCATGACGATTCTGGAAAGCTGGCGCTGATTGTTGTTGGCGCAGTCGTGATCTTTTTATATAATTTCGTTATAACTGCTTGTTGTTTCAGGGCTTTTTCTTAACAAGGAGCTAATGAAAAGGCTCGCCGGTTGGCGAGCCTTTTTGTGTTTTCCTCAGGAGTCGGTTTGATGTTTCATGGGGAATTTGATTATGTTTCTAGCCTCTTGTGATGAACAAGAGGTGATGTTTTAGACTCTATTCTTTGTAATTTCCCATCACACAGTGTTTGGTGAAAATGCCTGCTTGTTCGGCTGTCCATTGGCCTTTGGCTTTTTCTTTCATGCTGTTGCACCATGCTTTGCTACCGGGTTCGGGTGAGCAGGCGGAAAGCGTGAATGCACCGAATAATGCGAAGGTGACGATTGCAATGCTTTTGACGTGATTTTTTTTCATGTTTCTCTCCTGTTGTGTTTTCATATTGGGATTGCTCTGTTTTGCTAGTTTGCCTTTAATTGCTGTTTGGATTGTCGTGTTAAGATAACAGCGTTGCGATTTCTTGCGGGCTTAATGGTGCTGGCAAGCGGGCTCCGAGTTGGGAGACCACACGCGCTGCAGCATGTGAACCTAAGTGGCCTGCTTGTTTCCAGCTTAAACCGTTTGTCACGCCATAGAGTACACCCGCGGCATACATATCACCTGCGCCGGTACTATCGATGGCCGTGATTTCGACCCCTTCAATAGGGAATACTGCACCTTCATGCATAATGATTGAACCATTTTCACCCAAGGTCAGGGCTACATTTTCACAGTGTTGGTGGATGGATTGAGCGCAGGCGATTGGATCATCCAGGCCGGTTAAGGCTTTGGCTTCATCTTCATTGCAGAACAGTAGGTCAACCGGGCCTTCGATAAGTTGTTGAAACTGATCGCGGCAAATGTCGATGAGAAAAGGATCGGAAATGGTCAGAGCAACTTTCACATTATTCTGTTTGGCCAGTTCGATAGCTCGCAGTGCAGCAGCCTTAGTGGCTTCACCGGCAAACAAATAGCCTTCAACGTAGATGTATTGGGCTTTGCTGATTTCTGATGCGCTGATGTCATCGGCATTGAGTGTGGCAGATATTCCTAAGCTGGTGAGCATGGTACGTTGGGCATCGGGAGTAATCAGGACAACGCACGTGCCGGTTTGACCGGAGCCGGGGGGGATGTTGAATCCTACACCCAGTTGTTTCATCTCATCGCTATATTGAGTGCCAAAGCTATCTGCACCGGTCTTGCAGGCATAGGCTGTTTTGCCGCCCATTTCAGCAATGCCGACAATGGTATTGGCGGCGGAACCGCCGGAGCAAAAATTGATATCGTGTTCGGCTAAAGCATCGAGAATGGCTTGCTGACGGGCATCGTCGGTTAAGGTCATAATACCCTTTTCAATATCCATCGAATCTAAAAAAGCATCGTCGCAACGCACCTGCAGATCCATGATTGCATTGCCTACACCAAAAACATCGTAATTCATTAGTTGCCTCGCTGAAGAATAATATAATCGTATGCTGCCATCGCCTGATTTGAATGCCAGTGTGATGTCTGTTTGGGCTGGTGGTTTTGGACGACTGTTTGATTGATTCTTGAGATTGATTCCTGAGATTGATTCTTTAGATTGACTTAGTGCTCATTGATGTTGAATCGGTAGTCACGTAATACTTTTTTGCCGGAGCCGAGCTTGCCGGTCGCGATGACGACTTTTTTATCCACACGAATGCGTAGTGCCAGAGCATTGCCACAAGTGATCCAGAGCGATTCGGTGGCACGCCGTACAGTGGCGAACTGGCCTTGTTTTAATAACAGCTCTTTGATTAAACGACCTTTGCCATTGCCGCTTTTGTTGGGGGCAAAGAGTTGCAGCCATACGGGCGATGTTACAGCCTCAAAACGAAAGCTGTGCATGTGTGCTTTGCTTGGCTGGGGCTGTGCCGGAGTGGCTGTTGTGCTTGCCGGAGCTGTGCTGTGGGGCTTGGCTTGGGCAAGGCTTGCTTCGATTGCAGGTGGAGTCGTCGTGGTAATATCTGCGGTCTGAGGCTTTTGAGTCGGTTTTTTTACCTGCTCGTTGTCGAACCTGTTGCTGTGTTCAGCGTTGGCCGTGGTTTCGATTTGAACCTGTTCGGTATTGTCGAGTAGCATTGGTTGCTGGGTTTCAGCATCGTTGTTTATAATATTGAAGGCCACAAATAGGATGACAAACGCAGTGCCTGTCATCCATGCCCAGCGGCGCGAAGGTGCAACAGGAGGATCGGGAAAGGTTAGTGGGCGAGTCAAGGTGTAATCGCTATTTTTTAAACGATTAATTTCGTCCGATAGATCAAGGCCAAGGTAGTTGCTGTACTGACGCAGGAAGCCGATCACATACACATCGTCAGGCAATGCATCCCAGTTGCCGCTTTCGAGGGCTTGCATGTGGTTGATGGGGATTTTTAAATAACGAACGGCTTTGCTGATTTGCTCGCCTTTTTCTTGGCGTGCCTGATTTAATTTACTGCCGATTTCCTGCAGTAATAATTGGCGACCGGATGATGCTTCCTGACTGTCTTCGACTGGAATATCTGGATTCTGATTGTTCATGGATGATCCGACCCGGTTGAATGGTTCGATTGATTCATACTGTTGAGTCGGTCCAGTGCCCATGCTTTATGCTCTGCTGAGGGTGCATCGTGGGAAAATTTCTGTAATACGACCCGGCGTTGTCTGTTATCGTGTTGTTTGTTTAATACTGCCAATAAGCCTTCAACGGCGCTGCGATTATTAGGCTGTTGGCGAATAAGCATTTCATACAACAAACGGGATTCACGCAGCTTGTTTTGTTGGAAATAAGTATCGGCCAGTCTGAGGTCAGCCATGCTGTTGTTTGGGTTGAACAGCTTGGCCTGTTGGAAAGCTTGTTTGGCTTCTGGGAACTTCAGTTGGCCGAGCAGAGCATTGCCGAGATTGATGAATGCAAGATCCTGATTGGGGTAGCGGGGATCATCGAGAGCTTTGCGGGCGGACTGTTCCGCCTCATCAAAGCGTTTGAGACGATTGAGCAGGTTGGCATAGTTGTTGTGAATGCTGGCTGCATCGCCATATCTAAGGGCTTTGCGATAGCTGCTTTCAGACTTGGTCAAGTTTCCACGCAATAGCCAAGCATAAGCCAGTGCATCGAGTACATGCGCTTGATTGGGCAGGATGCTGTCTGATTCCATGAGCTCATCAAAAGCTTTGGGCAGCATGCCCGTTTTACCGAGCGCATCAATGCCCAATTGATAATGGATATGAGCCAATTTTTCCAGTTTACTGCTATCGAGTGGCGGGCGATGGCTGCTGCTTGAACAAGCTGTGATAGCGATGCTGAACAGCAGGATGGCTAGAATACGCCCCAAGGGTCGGTAGGTTTTCACAGAAAACGCTCGATTAGGGCGTGAACCGGGCGAATGGATGCATCGCTTTGGGCTTTTAAATCCGCAAAAATACCGTGTTGCAAGGCTTGTTGGCAATGGCATGAGCGAGGCGGTAGTTGTTGAGTGAAAAAGTGTTGCAGCATTTGCTGCGCTTTGGCCACATTGCTTTGCATGACTTCGAGTATGGATGCCACCGATACATCCTCTTCGTCTTGGTGCCAGCAGTCATAATCGGTGCACATGGCAACTGTAGCGTAACAGATTTCAGCTTCGCGAGCTAATTTGGCTTCCGGCAGATTGGTCATGCCGATCACATCCATGCCCCATGAACGGTACACTTCGGATTCAGCTCGGCTGGAGAATTGTGGCCCTTGCATGACCAGATACGTGCCTTGTTGATGGGTGGTGATGTTGGCGTGCTTGCAAGCCGTAGACAGCGCTGATTTCAAACATGAACAGACCGGGTCAGCCATGGAAACATGAGCCACGATGGGGCCATCAAAGAAGCTGCTGGCACGGCTATGGGTGCGATCCATAAACTGATCGACCAGTACAAAATCACCCGGCGCAATATCTTCACGCAGGGAGCCGACGGCTGAGATGGAAATAATGCGATCCACACCGGCCAATTTCATGGCATAGATATTGGCGCGGTAATTAATTTTGTGTGGAGGAATGCTGTGGTCGCTGCCATGACGCGGCAAAAAAACCACTTCTTGATCATGGATGTTGGCTAACATCAATTGATCGGATGGTCGGCCGAACGGTGTGTCGATATCCAGCTTGTCCATCACTTGCACGCCGTCAATATTATATAGGCCACTGCCTCCGATAATGCCGATGCGCCCTGGTTGCTGTTTGTTCATGATGGTCCTTTCATGATTGCTGTTGCTTATCCGCCTTAGTGGTTGCTTGGGTGATTGCCTTCAATTGCCCACAAGCCGCCATGATATCGTCCCCACGTGACCGCCTTATGGTGGCTCGAATGCCTTTAGAAATCAAGTGTTGCGCAAATTCCCTCATGTTTTCCTTTGATGTACCACTGTAGGGGCTGCCGGGAAAAGCATTGAATTGGATCAAGTTGATGCGTTCGCGTTCGGGGTTTATAAATTGAATCAAGGCTTGCAAGTCTTCGGCTTGATCATTGGCACCGTTGAGCAATACATATTCCAGTGTGATATGGCGCTGTTTGCCTACGGGGTAAGCATTCAAGCAGCGACGCAGTTCGTGCAGGTCATGTTTACGATTGATTGGAACCAGAGTGTTGCGCTTGTTGTCGATGGCCGAATGCAACGAAATAGCCAGATTGACCGGGTGTGTTTCACCCAAACGTTGGATTTGTGGGGTGAGGCCGGAGGTGGAGACAGTGATGCGTCGCCGTGAAATATTTAAACCATCCTCACACATTAGCAGTTCGATGCTTTCATGCACGGCCAGCTCGTTGGCCATCGGTTCGCCCATGCCCATGTAGACGATGTGGGTGACATCATGGTGCAGTGCCAGCTCGGCGGTGAGGGGGTCCATACGCAGATCGGCTTTAATGGCCAAGATCTGTGCAATGATTTCACCGGCTGTTAAATTTGCTTCAAAGGCTTGTGTGCCGGTGTGGCAAAAGGGGCAATCCAACACACAACCGACCTGGGATGAGATACATACGGTGCCGCGTTTGGCTTCCGGAATGAATACGCTTTCTACCATTTTGCCTGCAAAACGTTCGCGTTTAAGGGCAAAGACATATTTGCGGGTGCCATCGCTGGAGCATTCACGGCGGATCAATTGCAGTGGTTCGCATAGTAGTTCGTTGTGGAGCTTTTCGCGCACATCGCTGGAAATATTGCGCATTGCATTCGGATCGAGAATGCCCTTATTGCACCAGTCGGTAATTTGCTTGGCTCGAAAGGCTGGTTTTCCCCAGTCTTGAATCAAACTTTTGAGTTGGGCGGGACTGAGGGCGGCCAATTGAACTTGCTCCGTGGTGGCGGCTGATGGGGGTGCTTGATGGTTTGTCATTGCCGTATTGTGTCAGAGGATTTGAGGCTGGGGTAGTTTTGTCCTATGTGGTTGTCCTAG
>CAZKHV010000084.1:0-5967 GCA_964552605.1 uncultured Zetaproteobacteria bacterium
CTAGATCAGTATGGCTCGACTTTAATCAGGTCGGTTGTGGCATCCAAAGGTAACGGATATCCAAATCAGCTTCCTGTCGAATGCATTGCAAACCCAGCCTGGACTGTGAATTCAAGGCAACCGGGGCTTTTAAATTGGCTGTCACCCACTCCTTATCCGCAAAAGGGTTCAATACCAACATCCACATAATATCCTCTTGTCGATCAACCTGGAGACAGGCACACAGATCACTCGATAACATGGGGGCAGGGCCCAAACGCTTTTCATTCCACGGGGTAATCAAAAAAGCAGCTTCCGGCTGGTCGATGGACTGCAGGCACATAATATCGCCCTGCCCTTCATAGATGAAACCATATTCTCTGGCATCACTAAAACCCGCCAAGCCCTGAGGGAAATGAAAGGCTTCGGCATAGTCGTGTGTTGATTCAGTCGTTTGTATCGTCATCGCTTGAGCTGTCATGTGTGCTTGCTCCTTGTAACCATTTTAATGCTGCTGCGCCACCTGCAGATTTATTTTCGGCCTGAATAAGATTGTATATTTCCATGCGATGCACCGGAATTTCAGATGGTGCTTCAATACCAATGCGTACAATATGCTCGTTTTGAACATCCTGAATAACAATACGAATATTATCATTGATCTGAATGACCTGACCAATCTTTCGACGTAAAACCAACATTTAGTTTTCCAATACCTAACGCAGAAAGTTGACCAGACTAAGGGATTTAATCTGGGATATCTGGCTATAGGCTGCTTTTAAGGCAATCGTCGACTGCTGGAATTCCGACACTAAAGCTGGAACATCCACCCCTTCATGGGCATTCAAGCGTATATCCAAATTCAGTTTCATATCTTCAAATGAAGTTTTGGATATCTGTATCGCTTTCAGGCGTGAACCGGCATCGGCAGTTAAATCAATCATTCCCGTACCCGCTGCAGTCAATGCACCCAGCGATGTTTGAATGGCAGCCTGATCATTGTTCAATAATGCCGTTTGAAACCCCTGCATAGCCGTAAATGCCGCATTAAACGCAGGCTTATCACCACGAATATTGCTCACCACGGTTTGATTGGAACTGACCGAGACCACACTATTCTGAGCGCTACCGTTATATATGATAGTCCCTGTTCCCGTACCGTCATCCACAAAAGCTGCTTGATCCACCGCTGTACCGGCAAATAAGCTCTGACCTTGCCACTGCTGATTACTATCCGACAACAATTGGTTGGCCAGATGTTTAACTTCTTGCAATGCAGACTGCCGCTCCGCATTACTCATTTGAGCCGATGACTGCTGTACCGCCAACACTTCAGCCCGTTTGATGATCGTACTCATGCTATTGAGTAAGGTCTGACTGATATTCAAACGCGACTCAACCGTACCAATCGCATCGATACTACTCTGCACACTGGTTTGACTGTGTCGTAAATCCAGGGAGACTTTATAATCCAGACCCGACTCCGCCGGTGTCAGAAAACGTTTGCCGGAAGCGATCTTGGTGTTCGCTTTGTCCTGAACATTCTGCTGATTATTGATGCCTGTAAGCAGATTATTATACAGCATACTGGTCGATATTCTCATATCCCCCTCCTCAGCAGCGCGCTTTGATGGCTTTCATGAAAGCCGCTCATCGAATCAAGCCCATCAATGAATCGAGCATGGTGTTGGTCGTGGTAATGATTTTTGCGGAGGCTTGATAAGCGCGTTGAAATTTAATCATATTAATCAATTCCTCATCGACATTCACACCGGAGACAGCCTGTCGCTGGCTCTCCAACGATGTCGCTTCGACACTGCGATAGGACTTTTGTTGCAAGGAAACCGCGACATCCGAACCGTATTGCGTTGATAAAGATGTGCCACGATCAAATAAACTGGATGAAGCCGTTCCATCCACACTCAACGCCTTGTTCTGTAAAGCAAGAATTGCCAAAGCACTGCTACTATCACCGGCTTGAATGCTGGAAGTCGTCGGATCGGCCTGTCCAATACTGATGGCGTTCGCATTGTTTTGAACCGCACTCGATAAACGCATCGAAGCGGTATCGCCACCACTGAAAAAGTTATTTATTTCATAAGCGGCTAAAAAGTTACTGCTGTCTGCCGACAACGCAAAGCTCTGACCGGCAGCGGCATTGATCGATAAACGTCCCGTGGCATCAACCGATGCCGTAATGCCAGCCACCGCATTGAGGCTGGTCACCACATTATTCATGCTCGTTGTACCAGCCGTAATAGTAATCGCTGTGCCACCGGCCACAACAGCTAGCCCTGCAGCATCATAAACGTGAATTTTAAAACTACCGCTCTGAATCTGAGACGCAAACGGTGCCGTCTGAGCCGGATCATTTAAGGCCAGTGCAGCACTGCTCGATTGCTCGCCTATCACCGTGGACAGCTTCGCAGTATTAGCACTGCTGGCATGTACCTGATTGACGGAAAAAATTAAATTGGCTGAAATACTATCAATCTGTTGAATATAACTGGATAACTTATTATCGCGCAAATCCAGCATACCACCGAGTTCACCACCCTGACCGGCATTCAATACCGAGGATGAAGTGCCAGCAATCACAACATTTGAAAAACCATTTCCCGCAACCGCTCCGCGTGCCAATTGACGCGCCACACCATCTTGCGCCAACAAGTCACCATTCACCGTTTGCAGCATAAACGAGCCATCACCGGTGGTCACACTCTTAACCGGCAACAACTTGGCCAAATTACGTACGGCCTGATCACGTTGATCACGTAAATCATTGGCTGAACCAATCGTGCTACCCGTCTCCTGACGGTTAATCTGTATCGTTAGCGAAGCAACATTATTCAGAATCTGATTCGCTTTGGTGATACTCTGATCAATATTGCTATCCGTATTGCTCTGCACATCACGCAATTGTTGCTGCATATTGCTTAAGTTATCTACCAAGGTGCCACTTTTCGCCCGCACATTCACGCGCTGACCGTTATCTTGCGGATTATTGGCCAGCTGTTTCCAGGACAAAAAGAAATCATCCAAAGCAGAGGCCAACCCCGTGCTTTGCAAGCTACCAAACACATTTTCTACTGAATTCAAACCACCATTTACCGTTGTCCAGAATGATAATTGTGAACCGTTATTAAGCTGTGCCTGACCGATAATCGGATCAATAACACGCTGAATATTGGCCACATTCACGCCACGCCCCAAACTAAGGCCGGCAATTTTTTCCGGTCTCGCACTCACCACATGGGCAACCTGCCTGGAATAACCCGGCGTATTAACGTTGGAAATATTATTCGACACCACGTCAATGGCTTTCTGTTGTGCCTTCAGGCTGCTTGCGGCGATATTGAGGCTATCAAAAATCATCGTTTATCCGGTTGTCCGGGGTTTGTACGTCGACTCCGGCTGGGTCAAACCCAAACCTTCCAGAATACTGGACGATACATTATACGCCGCATGCAAACGCAAACGATTATCCTGACTATCCTGATCGACCTTCAACATGCGGTCATACAGATTCCTGCGCAAGGCCTGAAACTTGGCTGCTTGTCGGCCGGCATACATATCAATCACCACCGATAAGGATAAATCATTGGAGATATCATATTGTTTTAACAGCTGGCGACATTCCTGTTCAAGTTGAGCCAGGCACTGATGGGCAGTAATACGATTATCACTCAGCCCCATAATCTGATCGGCATTAAGCTGACGAATCGCTTCGTATTCAGCCTGTGTAATCTTTTCCATTTCACGTGCACAGACATTCATTTTTTCCAATATCAAATGCAACTGCTCCAGCGCATTGGCGGGTAACTCAACTGTTTTCTGGGTGGAAATCTGATGTACTACCATGACCGTTCCGCCAATGCATTGCTAACAATCTGCGTGGCCACTTTATGACTGTCCGACTGAAAACTACCCTCTTCCAGTGCCCCGCGAATTTCTTCAATGCGCTCCATGCGTACCGCCGACATATCACTGAGCATGGTTAGCGCCTTTTCACGCAAGCCTGCTGCATCACTGACTTTAACCGAATCACCACCACCTCCAGCAGAGGAGGCTTTCCCCTTCGACTTGCCTTTTGAAGCGCCTGCGGCTTTATGGATACCCGTTGGGCCTGTTGAGCTGTTAATCCGCATGTTTACGTACCTCCATGGCCAAACTACTGCTCATCTCTAAATTATCGGCAGTTTTGGAAATTTCTTGAACTGTTGCATGGTCCTTTGAAACAATATTCTTGTTGGCGGCTTCAAGCTGGCGGTAAATATTATCGGCAATACCAAAATTACTGTGCTTGGAGCTGGCCTGTGCAATGGCTTGATCCATCATCGAAGCATGCACATCTTCGGCATAACCACTGGGCATAAAATCCGATTTACTCACCGTCTTACGCATTTCAGACATCATTTGCTGCACAAAGATGGCTTCAAATTGACGGCTTACTTTCCACAAAGCGGCATCTTTTTCTTTCAGCTCGGTTGGATTCTGCGAACCCACTCCATGCAAGCTGCTTTGACTAATCTGCAAGGCATGTGTCGTACGCACGCCTTGAGCCGCACTTACTTTACCCGCTTGCCGCTGTTTTGCATGCTGCTGCATCTGCTCCCGTTTCAGGATACCATCAATGACGAATTCGACCAGATCAGCCATAACAAATCACCTGCATCATCACATCGTCCTCAATTCGGCATGCAATGCACCCGCAGCTTTGATCGCTTGCAAGACCGCCATCAAATCACTCGGTGTCGCCCCGACCGCATTCAATGCACTAACCAACTCGGATAATGAAACCTGTTTAGGCAATACCACCAATTTGGCTTCATCTTCCTGCACATCAACATTGGTACGATCCACGGTTGCAGTCTGTCCACCACCAAAGGCATTCGGTTGCGATACTTCAGGGTTTTCAGATACGCTGATGGTAATATTACCATGTGCCACAGCCACCGTATCAATACGTACTTCCTGCCCCATCACAATCGTTCCGGTACGCTCATCCACAATCACAATAGCCTGGTGATCAATCGCCACATCGATTTGCTCAAGATCGGCAATCAATTCAATCGTATCACCACCCGGGTTCCATACTTTAATCGTGCCCGAATCCAGCGCTCGCGCCATACCTTTGCCCAACTTGGCATTGATCGCTCTCTGCATATTTCTAACCGTCGTAAAATCAGGCCGGCGTAAACTCAAAGTGATATGATCTTGTCCTGCCGTTAAGCCGCGCGGGGCCGCTTTTTCTACCCGCGCACCATTCGGAATACGACCAGCTGTCGGATGCCCTTTGGTTGTACTGCCACCTTTACCTGATGCCGTAAAACCACCAATTGAAATACCACCCTGAGCGACTGCATAAGGTCGTCCATCACCACCGAGTAACGGTGCCACCAATAACGTACCACCCCTTAAACTCTTGGCATCACCAATACTGGATACGGTAACATCAAGCTGCTGACCGGGACGGGCAAACGCCGGCAATTCGGATGTCACCATCACAGCGGCAATATTTTTGGGTTTCATCTTTTTAATATCAGCCCGCACATTCACACCGAGACGTTCCAATAAAGCAGTAATGCTGTTCACCGTAAATGGAGACGAAGTACCGGAGTCTCCCGTGCCGTTAAGACCGACAACCAAACCATAACCAATCAGGGCATTGCCACGCACGCCTTCAATATCAGCTAGGTCTTTAATGCGTTCAGCCTGTGCCTGCAACGGCAACAGCAATGCTATCGCAACCATGGCGAATAAGAGTCGGGAGGTCATAATTAAAACGGCCATACTTGATCCAGTGTTTTCGAAAGCCACCCCTCCTGCGTCACCGTAGCCAACGCGCCTGTACTGCCATAGCTAATCTTGGCTTGCGCTACTTTCGACGATGGGATGCTATTATCTGCAGCGATATCGGTAGGACGAATCACACCGGAAAAGGTAATTTCCTGCGGTTCGTGGTTCACATTCAACAAGCGTCTGCCC
>CAZKHV010000085.1:0-5937 GCA_964552605.1 uncultured Zetaproteobacteria bacterium
AACAAGCAGGCCAAGGGTTCACAATGAACAAACACAAACCCGTTTCCCGCCTGCGCTGGCAAGCATCACTCAAACTCATTTTGCAAAAATGGCGTACAAAAGATTTGCCTCTTGAACGCAAGCGCCTTGAAGACAACATCTTAGAGACGCTGCTGCGCTGTGCCCAAGACTACCCCGAACACGGGTCAGTGCTTGAAATCGGTGGTGGGCCCTTATGCATTAGTCGCCTGCTACCCTTGGACAACAAAACCTATCTGGATCCCTTGATTGATGATTTCCGACGCATGTTTCCCGGTGAATTACCGGAAGAAGCCGAATACATGGCCACTACGGCCGAGCACATCAGCAAGCCAAACGAAAGTTATGAGCTAATCCTCTGTCTGAACATGATTTCCCATTCCCTCAATCCGGAATTGATCATGCACGAAATCGAGCGCCTGCTGAAACCCGACGGCACACTGATCTTATCCATTCGCACCCACAGCCCTATCGAAGCACGTTTGCATTATTGGGCATTGCAAAGCGTTTCCTTTCTATGCAGCAAAACACGCCCCTATTATTATTCCTTGATCGGCATCCGGCGTACGCTGGAGCGTCATTTCGATATCAACGATGTAAGCAAACGCGATTCGCGCGCTATCTGGCTGCCCTTCTTCAAACGCGAACGCCATTTGTTTGTCTGTAGCCATCGGGATCATGCAACGCAATCATCCACCACAGCATGACAGCCAACAGCCAACACAATAAAAAACAGTGCCCACAATTGCTATTGATGCCACCCAACTGGATTGGTGATGTCATCATGGCGCAACCTGCCTTGCGCGCTATTGCCGAGCATTACAGCCAACTGGGCAGCGCATCCATTACCATCTGTGGTAGAGTATGGCTGCGCGAGCTATTGCCCTATCTCAACCTGCCCGATGCACAGTATCTAACAGACATCCCTCCTGCAGACATCGCATTCCTGTTCCCCAACAGCTTTCGCTCGGCCTGGTCATGCCGCCGGAATGGTGTGAAAAAAATCATCGGCCATCGCGGCCAATGGCGTAGTTTATTACTCAGCCAAGCGCTGCCCCATCGCATCGATATTTTGCATGAACATCACCGTGATTTTCATCTCGATATTGCCCGACAAATGAATATCCAAGTACGAAACACCAAGGTAAGCCTTTGCGCTCCGGCTCATGCTAAAACTGCCGGTCAGCACATCATGCAACAGCATGGCCTGAACCCCGAACGAGTTCTCTGCATTGCCCCCGGCGCACAGTTCGGCGCAGCCAAATGTTATCCCCCAGAATCCTACCAACAGGTGGTGTATGAATTGGCGGCAGCAGGCTGGCAACCGTTGATTCTGGGCTTGAATGAGGATTATGACGTTGGTCAGCAGATCCTGGGCAAGATCAGCAGCCCGCATTGGAATGCAGCAGGTTCCACCAGCATGGCCGAGCTATTGACTGTCATTACCGCCTCCCGCCTGATGTTATGCAATGATTCCGGTCTGATGCATGTCGCAGCAGGCCTAGGCATCCCCACGGTCACGCCGTTCGGGGCAACCGATCCGGCACGCACATCTCCGAGCGGAGAACATGTAAACATCCTCTATCAACCGGCCGCATGCAGCCCGTGTTTGCAGCGTGAATGCAATGTTGCGGGTCATCCTTGCATGAATAATATTAGCCCAAAAATGGTCTTGGATGCCTGCCAGACGATGTTAGAATTAGATTTGAGTTTAGAGCAGCAACAAGAACCGAATCAGCAATGAAAATACTAATCGTTAAATTATCGGCTTTTGGGGACATCATTCATGCCTTACCTGCTCTCGATGATCTGCTGCATCACCCGGCAGTCAATGAGGTACATTGGCTGGTGGATCAGCGCTATGCCTTTGTCAGCGATATTTTTCCAGCCAGTGTCACCGTGCATCAGGTCGCCATGAAAGGAGAGCACCCTGTGCGCTCAGCATGGCAGGCCATCCGCCGCCTGCGCGCCATTGGCTTTGATGCGATCATTGACCTGCAAGGCCTGATCAAATCAGCATTACTGGCACGGGCTTGCGGCTCACCGGTGTTTGCTTTTGACACCGGCTTTTTGCGTGAAAAGGCCAGCCGAATTCTGACCAGAAACATTGTATTTCATGCACAGGATAAACATGTCGTGCAACAATATCGCCGCATTGCATCGGCTCCCTTTGCCGCGACACTCAATCAACCCGATCAAGCCATGGCCTACGCCCCTCCTCAAATCGACATCGAAAACAGTCGCTGCCAGCCGGATGATAATCTGCTGCAACGACTGAAGCTCCAAAACAACAGCTATGTCATCCTGCATGCCGCCGGTGGCTGGCAAACCAAACAACTACCGGAAAGCACATGGCTGACGATCGCCGACGCTTTAATCGCCGCACACATCACAGCTGTATTCAGCTGGGGCAATGCGACAGAACAGGCGCAAGCGAAGAATTTAGCCGCCCGGAGCAATGGCTACGCCTTGCCCGAACGTTTGAATATGTCAGCATTGGTGGCGTTGATTCAAGCTGCACGCGCTGTGGTTGGCGCAGATACAGGACTATTGCATCTGGCCGCAGCACTGAATCAACCCACAATCACATTCTGGGGCCCATCCGCATCATGGAATTCAGCCCCGATGACGATTGAAGCCAGCGAGCAGTTCACTACAAACTCGCTAAATCAGACAACAGGAGTGAAGCATTGGCATATCGAATCAAACCCCGCCTGCGGCCCCTGTTTCAAACGCAGCTGCAATCAGTTTGTTTGCATGGATGCGATCAACCCCGAATCCATTATAAGGATATTACATGAGCTCTGAACAAACCCTCGCGCAGAACATTTATTCGCTGTTCCTCCGTGCCCGTATTCCAGCCAGCATTCTCATGGGCTTAGCCATTATTGTCTTTGCCAAGCCCACGTTAAACAGTTGGTTGATGGGTCTTGCCGTTGTTGTGATCGGAGAATCATTACGCATCTGGGCTTCCGGCCATATCCATAAATCGGCACAAGTCACCTGCACCGGCCCCTACGCCATGGTGCGCCACCCCCTCTATCTGGGGCACTTTTTAATTGCGTCCGGCTTCTGCATTAGTGGCGACAGTCTGATTGCCTTTATTATCGTCAGTATTTCGTTCTTTATCATTTATATTCCAACCTGGAAAAATGAGGAGAAGAATCTAAGCGAATTGTTTGGTGCAACCTATACCGACTTCATGGCCAATACCCCGGCTCTACTGCCCCGCTGGAATCGCGGTGTATTCAGCGGTTCATTCAGCTGGGAACTGGTCAGCCAGCATCGCGAATGGAATCATGTTGCAGGCCTCTCGGCTGGCATGATCGGCATGATCGGCTTATTACTTTGGGACAATTCCATTGCACTGTTCCTGCTTTCATGGTGGCAGGGTAGCTGATTCACATGTCTCGTTTTACTCTGTTACGCTTCATTTATGCATTGGCTGCTTGTTCATGGGCTATTCTCTCTATGTCCGGAGTGGCTAGTGCCGCTGATTCAATGGATGCAGCGAAGCCAGTAGCGACCTCAAACCAACAAACACCAAATAGCACATGCATGCCGTTCATTGGTGAACACCTACGTTTCAATATCGGCTGGGAATTTATCAATGCCGGTTCAACCAGCATGGATATCGTGGGCAGCGACAAAGGCTGGCAAGTCAAAACCTTTGCCCGCACCAATAAAGTGCTCGATGTATTCAAAAAAGTACGCGACCAGATTACCGCCGAAGGCCTCTGCATTGATGGCCGCATGCAAAGCACCGTATTTGATGCCGACCTGCACGAACGCAAATATAAAGCCAAAAAACGTACTGATTTTCTATGGCAGAAAAATCAAGTCACCCACACCCAGAATCAGATTACCGAACACTTTGATGTGGCCGCCGGTCATTTAAGTGTTATCGATGCCTTTCTGGCCGTACGCGGCCAACAGCTAAGCCCCGGTCAAACCATCACCATTCCCATCTTTGATTCACGCAAAAAATATGAACTGGTAGTCGAGGTTCTGCCCAAAAAAGAAACCTTGAAAGCACCATGGGGTAAAAAAGTCAGCTGCATTTTAGTTAAACCCAAACTTAAAACAGCCGGCATCTTCACCCAAAAGGGTGAAATGTTATTATGGATGACGGATGACGCACGCCATATTCCTCTGAAAATGATGGCAAAGATCAAGTTTGGTCGCGTGTTTGCACGCCTCACCTCCTATTCAAGGGATGTTCCGCAAGCCATCGTTCCACCACAACCCACAGTCCAAGCAATAAAAACCGCAACAGCACCATAAAACACGAGGTACGCATGAGCACAGCTTCAGAGCCTATTTTCAAACATTGCCCGGTTGGATGCAACAGCAGTCTGGAAAACACAGACATTGAACTAGCCGAAGGCATGTTAAAAAAGTGCCCAGCTTGCGGCCAGTTATTGAGCTCGTGCAGCAAGATCTGGTTTGATGAATCCATGCAGGAATTTGATGTACCCGAAGGCACCTTACCCACGGGTAAAAACAAACAACGTTATCATCAGCGCATGGGTAAAATTCTCAACAAAGCCAAAGCGTTGCAATCGGGTTCATCCTCATCCAGTAGCACACAAAACAAATCACCACGCCTGCTTGATGTTGGCTGTTCCAGTGGTGCGTTATTACGTGTTGCCAAAGAAAGCGGCTTTGATGCCTGTGGTGCAGAACCCGCCACACAGGCTGCTGACACCGCTCGCAGTCTCGGCTTCGATGTGTTTCCGGGCTTTTTGCACGATGCGCACTTCCCGGACAATCACTTCGATGTGATCACTCTGTTTGAGGTCATCGAACATTTACTCGATCCGCAAGACCTGCTCAACGAAATCCTGCGCATCCTCAAGCCCGGCGGTGTGTTACTGATCGGAACCGGCAATGCCGATTCATGGACCGTCGGATTCATGGGGGCGGACTGGGAATATTTTGATATCCGTAGCCATGGCGGCCACATCAGCTTCTTCAACCCCAAAAGCATGCGCATGCTGACTCAAACGTGTGGTTTTGATGTTGAAAGTATCAACACCAAACGGGTCAATATTCGCGAACGCAAAAACACCTCCAAAGCCATGTATGAGGTGGTAAAAGTGTCACGCGAAGCCCTTGCCATTCCGGCTCGCTGGGCGGATAAAGGTCACGATATGTTAGCCACCCTGAAAAAACCCGAGCAGTGAACAAGGCCTCACTTGCGGTCGTTATTTCAACCTATAACAGACCGGACTTTCTTGCTCTGGTACTCGATGGCTATCGCCAACAAACGGATAAAGACTTCGCCATCTATATCGCCGATGATGGTTCAAGCCCTGAAACAAAGACACTGATCGATAAAATAGCCCAACATTTCCCCGTGCCCATCCATCACATCTGGCATGAGGATCATGGTTTCCGCAAGGCACGCATTCACAACAAAGCCATTCAACAAATCAGAGAGGATCATGTATTACTGACCGATGGCGATTGCATCCCCCTACCCGGCCTGGTTGCAGCCCATCGCCGCGCCGCAACGCAAAATCATTTCATCAGCGGCAGCAGGATTCTACTCTCAAAAGAATGGACAGAAACACTATGCCAGCACCCCAGCATCCACACAGACCGATCAATCTTCTGGTGGCTCAAACAACGCTTGCACAACCATATCAACCGAGTCCTGCCAATCGCTTTAGCGCCACATTTATCCACCCCGAACACGCAGCTTGAAGGTATCCGTGGCTGTCATCTCGCCTGCCCGCGAGCGGCACTGCTTCGCATCAATGGCTTCGATGAAAACTTTGAAGGCTGGGGTCGCGAAGATTCCGATCTCACCGCCCGCTTGCTGCATGCAGGCCTTACACGACGTAACTTGCGTGGGCAGCCTGTCTTGCATTTGTGGCATCAGGAATGCTCACGCCATCAACTCGATGACAATGA
>CAZKHV010000086.1:0-4031 GCA_964552605.1 uncultured Zetaproteobacteria bacterium
CGGTCTGGATATTATACGGTCCTAATCCATGCCATGTTTCCGGATCTTCTTCGGCCGGTGAAAACCCCAAACCTTTTTTGGTAATGGTGTGTAGTAGAATAGGGCCATCGAGATCTTTGCAATTGCTCAGAGTGGGTAGCAGGTGATTAAAATCATGGCCGTCGACCGGGCCGATATAACGAAAGCCCATTTCTTCAAATAGGGTGCCGGGGGTGATCATGCCTTTGACATGTTCTTCTACCCGTTTGGCGGCATCGAGTGCGCCGGGTAATTTGTCCAGAATGCGTTTGGCCGTGTCTTTGGCCTGGGTATAGGGTTTGCCGGTAATAATGCGAGCCAGATACGATGACATGGCACCGACATTGGGGGCAATCGACATTTCATTATCGTTGAGGATCACCAGCAGGCGATTGTTGCGTGCGCCAGCATGGTTGAGTGCTTCAAAGGCCATGCCGCCAGTCAGGGCACCATCACCAATCACAGCAATGACATGGTTGTGTTTGTTGTCGAGATCGCGTCCAGCAGCCATGCCGTAGGCGGCAGAGATTGAGGTGGAGGCGTGGCCTGCTCCGAATGGGTCGTGTTCGGATTCAGAGCGTTTGGTGAAACCGCACAAACCACCATATTGGCGAATGCTTGGCATGCCGCTTAAGCGGCCAGTGAGAATTTTATGCGGGTAGGCCTGATGCCCGACATCCCAGACGATTTTATCTTGCGGTGAATTGTAAATATAATGCAAGGCAATGGTGAGTTCGACAACACCCAAACCTGCGCCCAAGTGTCCGCCAATAGGAGCCAGTGTTTCAATCAGATACTGGCGCATTTCTTGCGCTAAGCGTGGTAGCTGATCTTCATACATGGCCTTGAGATCAGCGGTACTGTGAATTTTTTCCAACATGGGGAAGCTCACTGATTACGCTCCAGAATATAATGCACCAGCGCTTGCAGGTGATTGGCTTTTGTAATCTCTGATGTTTTGATATCGGATCCTTGTTGGACGGATGTATGGAGAGGTTCACAGGCATCAAGAGCCAATTGAGACATCTCATCGGCCAATTCACGAGCTCGTTGCAAGCCCAGCACCGATACATACGTCGCTTTATTCTGTGCTTCATCCTTACCGGCGCTCTTGCCCAATGCAACCGAGCTTGCTGTTGCATCCAAAATATCATCGGCAATCTGGAACAACAGACCCACCGATTTGCCATAACGTGAACAGGCCTGAAAGCGCTGTTCATCGCTCTCGGCCAACAAAGCACCAGCTTCACAACACCAACGCAATAACGCACCTGTTTTATGCAAATGAATACGTTCAACAGCCAGCATATCCATGCCTTCACTATCGCTTTCGGCCTGCATGTCCAGAACCTGTCCGCCAACCATGCCCTGACAACCCGCCGCAATGGCTAAACTGTGGATCAGTTTGCAACGCAATTCGGGATTGATATTGGCATTGGCTAGCAGTTCAAAGGCCAGTGATTGCAAGGCATCTGCCGCCAGCACGGCAGTGGCTTCATCGAATTGTTTGTGGCAGGTGGGTTTACCACGTCGCAGGTCATCGTCATCCATGCAGGGTAGGTCATCGTGAATCAAGGAATAGGTATGGATGCATTCAATGGCCAATGCCGCAGGCATGATCTGATCGATTTTAGTCAGATTAGTCCGATTAATCTGAGTGCCAGCGCAGGCATGGTAACATTCAATCAACAGCGCCGGACGTACCCGTTTGCCACCGGCCAGCAGGCTGTAACGCATCGCTTCGAGTAATGGGCTGGCGACCACCGAAGCGCGTTTGTCCAGCATATCGGTCAAAGCCTGCTCGATATGGGAAGCATGTGCGCTGAGAAATTCGGGGGCTTGCATGCTTTAGAGGCCTGTATCGTTATCGAGGATTTGCAAACGTTGTTCGGCTTGATCCAGCAGAGCCTCGCAGCGACGGGATAGTTTTACGCCCTGCTCAAATGCTGCAACACTTTCTTCCAGTGGTAAAACACCGGACTCCAGTTTTTCAACCAGATCAGTTAAGCCGTCGAGTGCCTGCTCAAACGAGAGTTCGGGAGTGTCTTTTTTGTGGCTCATGACTGTTGATCCTGCATTTTAGGCTCCTCATCCCCGATGATAATCGAGTCGCGGGATTCTAGGCTGCGATACCCCTTGGTCAATGCGAATCGCTACGGTTAAACTGCGGCGATGTTTATTATTCGTCATCAACGTCAGGATTATCCGGATTCTATTGCCGAGCAGGAGACTCTGGTGGCGGCAATTCTGGCTGAACAAGCCCAGCCCAGTATTGTTTTTACCGAACATCCACCGTTATTTACCTTAGGTACTTCCGGGTCGGAGGCTGATGTATTGAGCTGCGAAATCGATGGTGAGGCGATAGCCATGCATGCTAGCGGTCGTGGTGGTGAAGTGACCTATCATGGGCCGGGGCAATTGCTCTGTTATGTGATTGCTGATTTGCGTCACAATCAGGATCTGCATCAACATGTGTTTCGTTTGGAAGAAATGATGATTCGAACGCTGGCCGATTTCTCTATCCAAGCTGGCCGTGATTCACGCGGTATTGGTGTGTGGGTGGAGGGAAAGAAAATTGCAGCTATCGGCGTGCGTTGCCGAAAATGGATTACGTTTCATGGTATTGCATTGAATATCAATCCGAATCTCAAACATTTTTCCGGTATTGTGGCATGTGGCATGAAAGATAGCCCGGTCACCTCGATGCAGCAGCTGGGGATTGAAGCAAGTCGCGAACAGGTGGAGCAGGTGATTGCCCGGCACTGTGTGTTGTTTGATTCCGGGCAGTGTTAATGTGAAGTTATCCCTCTGGTGCTAATAATGCTGCCTGGTGTTGTTTTTCGCGCATGCGATTGACGGCTTTAAAAACCACTGGTTTACGCATGATGGCGCATTCCAGTCTAAATTTTCCGGGATAATTCATAATCATCAAGCCGAATAGAATACTTAATATGCCCTGGCCGGGGGTGAATAACATGATAACTCCGGCTGTTATTAGCGCGAATCCCAGTAGATTTTTCATGCACATGAAAAACAAATGCAGGACGGGGTGTGGTTTCTCCTTCTGTTGCTGGCGTTGATGGCCAGCGATGGTGAAATAATCCACCGGAATGCGTGCCACAATGAATGGAATGGATGCAATGCTGGTGATAAAAAAGATGAACGAGGCAATGGCGAGCCATAAACCATAATGGCTTAAAAAGGCGAGGCTCTGATTCCAGAATTCAATCATTGTGTATGTTTTAGGCTGCTGTTCATCATGCCAACTATGGCGCGACTTATCTGCTCGGCAAGCCTTGCCGACGGGGAAACTTTTTCCGAGATGGCGGAAAACATTGCCTGAATCATTTGCCGCATCATGTTTAACCTGTTGTTATTATTGGGTTTATGATTTGGTCTGATTCATGCTCTAGTTTGGTATGATTGAACAAATTCAGGGAGCCGGCCAATCCGGCATGACGGGTAAATCCACGAAGCACGGCAAGAATAGCTTGTTTGCTAAATTGCTGGCCATGCTAGAGAAAAATGCAGAACTCTCAGGCAAGGGCAAAGGGCTTCAACTTAATGCGGGCAAATCAGGCAAAGCGAAAGGCTTGGTGAGCTTAACTGAAAAAACGGATCCTTTTACGGTAGCGAAAAACAAACATTTGCTGGCTTTGGCTGCGAAAGGGAAAGCTGAGGGAAAAGATAAAACGGGTGATGAAGCTGTTGCATCGCTGCTGGCGGCTCATGTGATTGTTGACCCGAAATCGTATGTGAAGGAATCGAATAAAGTGGGCAAGACATCGGTATTGATTGCCGGTCAGTTGGGTGGCCAACATGCAGCTCAAAGTGGTGAACTGGCTGGCAAGAATGCGGCTAAAGTCGGCGCGGGGCTAGGCTCTGGGGCAGGGCTTGCCGCAGGGGCGGGTGCCGAGGCTGAAGCGGGAATTTTAAGTAAGGGCTCCGATAAAGCGGATGTTTTGTTGAATAAGATGGCGCAGGCAGGAGCTGGAAAAGAAGCTGATAGCCTT
>CAZKHV010000086.1:4131-5858 GCA_964552605.1 uncultured Zetaproteobacteria bacterium
TCAAGGTATGGTGGCGGAATCGCGTGCCGGAGATGAGGCTGGGTTGGCAACGGAATCAAAAAATGTGTCAGTCCTCGGGCAGGGTGCTAAAAATGCTCAGTCTGGCGCTGCTGGCCAGGTTGATGGTGTAGCAGCAACAGGCGGAAAAGCGGTGTTAGATGCTGTTGAACGCTCTGTGCTTGATGGGCAGAAGACGGCTGCGAACGTGCAAAGTAATCATAGCTTGGGTGAAAAGAAGGCTGTGAAAGCAGCGGCAGAAAGTGTGAATCCAGCGGCAGCTACGGCAGCACTGTTTCAGCAGGCTAAAGTCACACAAACCCAGCAGCCTCAACCACTTGCAACAGCAAGTGTGGCTACAGCAGGTCAGATCAGTATTACGGAATCATCCTTGGCGGATTCGGGTTCGCAGTTTTCTGATAACCGAGGCGGACAGGATGCGCGTTCATTGAATGCTGCTGCGGTGATTGATGCAAAATCATCGGGTTCATTAACATCGACAAGTACGAACTTTCAGAATTACCTGACCAATAAATCCACACCGGTGCTGTCGCCGTTTGATAGTATGAACTTTATTGCCCAATCGGCAAAAAATGGTCAAACCCGACTCGAAATTCAACTCGATCCAGCCAATTTGGGTAAAATACAAATTTCCTTGCAGTCGGATGCATCCAAACAATTGCAGGTGCATATGATTGTCGATCAAGGTATGACACGTGCAGCCCTTGAACAGCAATTACCGCAATTGAGAAGTGCATTGGCGCAGCAAGGTTTTGATCTTTCCGGTTTTTCGATGGATTCACAAGGTCAACAGGCATCAACGGGCAGCGAGGGTGATGGCCGTAAGTCACAGCGCTTTACGAATGATACGGAAACATTAGCAGCGGATGCATCCATAACAGCACCGCAACAACAGACGGCGACAGGCTCCGGCCTGAGTATCCGAGTATAGGAGGGATTATGTTATCAGTAGGTAGTACAGACCCAGCCGCGAGCCTTAGTGCAAACACGAGTAAGCGGGGTGATATTGGGCAAAAGGATATTTTTCTGAAATTACTGGTGGCTCAGATGGAGAATCAGGATCCTCTAAAGCCACAGGATGCCACACAGATGTCATCGCAACTGGCTCAGTTCAACATGGTGGAGCAACAGACAACGAGTAATAAGTTGCTGGAGCAACTGGTTTCTGCTGGAGGAGGCTCTTCCAATGCAGTATCGAGCAATGCTGCCTCTTATCTGGGGCGTTCGGTAACGATCAATCAGGATCAGTTGCTGTTTGATGGAACGAATCAAAACTTTACAGCCGTACTGGATCAACCAGCGACAGAGGCTTTGGTCTTTATTTTTGATGGAGCTGGAAACCCTGTCCGCACCATGGCTATGAGTAATCTTTCTGCCGGGAAAAATGCGCTGGCATGGGATGGCTTGATGGACTCAGGTGCTACTGCACCACAGGGTAAATACACGGTTCAAATCAGTGCAACCGATGTTAGTGGCTCTACGGTGGGTTATGGTATTCAGCGTTCCGGTGTGGTTGATGCTGTGCGTTTTAATGCAACTGGCACAGAGCTCATGGTGAGCGGTATACCGGTAAGTATGGCCGATGTTAAAGAAATACGTTTGTAACGTATTCAATACAAATAATTAATACAAGAAACAAACACGAACAGATAAAAAAATATAAAGGAGTAAATCATGGGTATTTATAATGCACTTTTCATCGGCGCCTC
>CAZKHV010000087.1:0-5838 GCA_964552605.1 uncultured Zetaproteobacteria bacterium
AAACGATTTCGAAAATCTTAAAGAACTCTTGGAAGCGGCTGATTAAACTGTTTTTTTGCTTAATAAAGAGAGGCTCCTGCGGGAGCCTCTTTCTATGCGAATTCGGGCAACAATTCAGCTGCAAACACCGGCCCGTCAACACAGACACGACGATATTTTTCTTCACCATGTTCCAGTGTTTTGACCACGCAACCCGCACAGCCACCGATGGCGCAGGCCATGTGTTCTTCCAGGCTCAGGTACGTGGGCAGACCAAACTCGCGCCCGACTCGGGCAACGGCATGCAACATGGCATGCGGGCCGCAGGATAATAACACACATCGATTGCGTTCCTGCTCATTCAACGCGGCCAAATAATCGCGTGCTAGGTTGGGCACATGGCCAGCGTAACAACCGTATAGACCGGCATTGGAGGCCAAACGACAGGCGATGCCGCGCTCTTCCAGCGATGTGATGGATAAAATGGCATTGCCACCCACACCGGGCAGTAACATGGTTGATGGTTTTAAGGCGAATGGGAATGCGACTTCGGAGCCTGCGAATACCACACAATCATTTGCTGATGGATTGCTGGAGATCCGATCGGCGGCAAAAATCATCGGCGGAATACCGACACCACCACCAATGAGAATATAACGTTTGGATGCATCGCTCAAATCAAATGGGACACCGATAGGGCCCAGCATGGGGATGATATCGCCAACCTTGCGTTGGGATAATAGTTGTGTGCCTTCACCAATGGCTTTGTAGAGTAAATCGACCGTACCTTTTTCAGGATTGCTCAACATGATCGAAATTGGGCGGCGTAAAGCCCGTTCGGGTGATACACGCAGGTGAACGAATTGCCCCGGTTTGGCAGCCGCAGCGGTTTTTGGTGCGCGGACACGCATGATAAATTGATCGCCCGGATGGGTGATATGGGCTAAGACTTCCGCTTGTTCTTCAAAGATTGTGTTATCGCTTTGCTTAGCCAATGACTTGCCCCTCAGTGAATACGATGCGGCCGGATTTTACGGTGTGGCTGACTTGCCCGGTTAATGTGCGGCCATGCCACGGGGTGTTTTTACCTTTTGAAACCATGGACTCACGATCCACTGTCCATTTGACATTGGCATTGAATATGGTGAGATCGGCTGTTGCACCAATACTCAAGGTGCCACAGTCAAGATTGAGCAAGCGGGCTGGATTGCAGGTCATTTTAGCGATCAAGTCGGACATTGATAAGACCTCATCACGCACCAGATCGAGAGATACCGCTAACATGGTTTCAAGGCCGGTAATCCCGAAGGCTGCGCATGACAGGCCACAGCGTTTATCATCTTCATGATGCGGCGCATGGTCGGTGGCAATGACTTCAATCGTGCCATCGCGTAAACCTTCAATAATGGCCAGACGATCCGCTTCGGTGCGCAGTGGCGGACTCATTTTGGCATCGGCATTAAAACCTAAGACTTCTTCTTCGGTGAGAGCAAAGTGGTGGGGTGCGGCTTCGGTGGTGACCTTTAAACCTTCAGCCTGTGCTGCACGCACCAGCTTTACACCACCGAGCGATGAAATATGAGCCACGTGATAACGTGCGTTGATACGGCGCGCTAGCATGATATCGCGGGCAATCATCGAATCTTCGCCTTCAACCGGCATACCTGTGACACCGAGCTGGGTAGAAATCCAGCCCTCGTTGATGCAGCCACCTTCGGTGAGTTCTTTTTCTTCGGCGTGTTGGATGATTATAAAGTCAAAACTGGACGCATATTCCAGCGCTTTGCGCATCACACCGGCATGCCAGATCGGCATACCATCATCGGAAAATGCCACACAACCGGCACGCGAGAGTTCACGCATTTCGGTTAATTCTTTACCTTCGAGGTTTTTGGTTACCGCCCCAATCGGCAATACATCGCACAAGCCGACCTGATTGGAGCGCTCAATAATTTGGCGTGCAATACCGGCATGATCGATATGCGGGCCGGTATTGGGCATGCAGCACATGGTGGTCACGCCTCCGGCAACCGCTGCACGCGATCCGGATTCAATGTCTTCTTTCCATTCTTGACCCGGCTCACGCAGATGCACATGCATATCAATCAGACCGGGGCAGACGATGTTACCCGTCGCATCAATAGTCTGATCCGGCTTCGCATCATAGTCACCGATGGCGATGATTTTATCATCTTCAATCCATACATCAGCCTGCTGGTCGATGCCGTTGCCAGGGTCAATAATGTGTCCGTTTTTAATGTGTAACAGACTCATGCGTCATCTCCTTGTTCATCACTGTCATCACTGTTTCCACCACACAAGGCCGCCAAAACAGCCATGCGGATGGCCACACCATGTTCAACCTGACTCAAGATATGGCTGTTGACCGAATCGGCTACATCGGTTGCGATTTCCACGCCGCGATTCATGGGGCCTGGATGCAAAACCAGAGTGTCCGAGCCTGCCGCATGCAACCGTTTGCGGTTCAAACCATAGGCCTCGTGGTATTCACGGATGGAAGGGATGGAGCAATTGTCAGTCATGCGTTCGGTTTGCATGCGCAACATATACACGGCATCGGAGCCGGGCAGTGCAGCATCGAAATCATGGTAGACCTCGCAGCCATAACGCTCGACTTCAGCCGGTAATAGTGTTTTTGGTGCTACGATACGTATCTTGTAGCCCATCTTTTTGGATGCGAGTAAATGCGAGCGTGCTACACGAGAATGGGCAATATCACCGACGATGGTGATGGTTTTTCCTTCCAGAGAGTCCCAGGTTTGTTTTAACGTCAGTAGATCGGTGAGGATTTGAGTTGGATGTTCATGCGCGCCATCACCGGCATTAACGATGGATGTGTTGGTTAGATATTTTGCTAAAAATTCGCAGGTGCCGGATACCGAATGGCGGATCACCAACACATGCGGCTGCATGGCTGCCAGTGTCATGCCGGTATCGAGCAGCGATTCACCTTTTGAAGTGGCACTGGTGGAGGCAGATATATTGATGACATCGGCCGATAAACGTTTGCCAGCCAATTCAAAACTGGTGCGGGTACGCGTTGAATTTTCAAAAAAAAGATTGATGATGGTTTTGCCGCGCAGCGTGGGTGCTTTTTTCAGCGAACGGCGATTGATGTCGATAAACGAGTGTCCGAGATTGACCAGATAATCGATTTGCTCACGATCGAGATCGCCGATACCGAATAAGTGCTGGAAAGAACGCATTATTTCACCTGCCTTTGTTCAATATGCCAATCATCGCTTGTTGCATCTTGTGCCGTCGTAATCAGTTCAATCGTGCAGTTGGCGGGTGCGGGATGGGTTAAGCCGATGCAGTTTGCTGAAATAGGCAATTGCCTGCCACCACGATCCACCAGAATTGCCAGCTTGATGGAGGCAGGGCGGCCATAATCAAACAATTCATCCATGGCGGCACGAATGGTTCGACCCGAATACAACACATCATCGACCAGCCAGATATCTTTGCCACTGACATCAAAGGGCAGGGTGCTCGGGCGCACTTCAGGGTTGGGGCCGATGGTATCGAGATCATCACGGTAAAAGCTGATATCGAGATCGCCACGGTGAATGGTGTTGCTAGCATCGCTAAGCTGTTGCTCGATGGCATCGGCGACTTTTGCACCACCTTTATGAATGCCGACCAAATAAATGTCTTCCGAAGCGTTTAAATCGCTGAGGGTGGCGCTCATATTACTTAAGGCGTGTTTGACTGCCGAGCTGTCAAATAAAATACAATCTGTCATTTCAAACGACCCTTCAAATGATCCGTCATTTTAAATCACCTCTCACTTCAACTCGGGATGTGAGGCCAAAAAATCTTCCAGTATCACTGCCGCAGCAGTCTGGTCGATTTTCTCTTTGACCTTTTTCTCATTTAATCCCTGTCCATATAAACGTTCTTTGGCAGTCCATGTCGAAAGTCGTTCATCCTGAAAGGCGACGGGTAACAGACAATGGCGTTGCAAATCCTTGATAGCGGAGCGTGCATCCTTGGCTTGCACGCCTTCGCTACCATCCATATTCAACGGTAAACCTGCGATGATTCCACGCGAACCGTATTCCTTGACCAGTTTTAGTAACTGTTTCGGCCAGCCCTGATCATTGCGATGCAAATAGGTGATGCCTCGGCATGAAATGGCAAAGCGGTCACATACTGCCACGCCGATTCGTTTCATGCCGATATCCAGCGCAATGAAAGGCAGTTGCAGGGTAGATTTAGAATCCGATGGGGTTTTATCCGTCACAGATCAATAGTTGAGTAGGATTCGAGAATCATCGAATCCGAGTTGTTGTAAGGTTTCGGTACACGCATCCACCATCACACTCATGCCAGCCAGACATGCGATGGCATTGCTGCTGTCCGGTTGATCGGATTCGAGCGCATGTTGCACATAACCAATCGGGCCCTCCCAATTATCATGCCCCATTTCCAGCGTCGTGGAGACCTCAATATCATGCTCGGCCAAATCTTCCAGTTCATCGGTCAAAAGCTGATGCAAGGAGGTTAGGAAACCTGCATAAATATGCACGTTGCCATAATCGGCGCGATGTTGGATCAGGTGTCGCCAGACGCTGCGCAATGGTGCGATACCCGTGCCCACACCAATCAGATAGACATCACAGCCCCGATGTGACTCCAGATCAAAGCCTTTGCCCATCGGGCCTTCGATAGCCAGTTCTGCGCCACCTTGAATACTGCATAAATATTGCGATAACGGACCCGAGTTTTTAACAAAAAACTCGTATGCCTCCGTATCTTCAGGGCTGGACGCAATAGCGAAATAACCGGGGGGTGGATCTTGTAGACCGGGAATGGCGATGCGGACATATTGTCCGGGCTGAAACGTTTGTACGGCATCACGTGTCTTGGTTTCCAGCGTTAGCTGCACCACTTCATCCTGACAGGCAGAGTCGGTCATCCTGACATTTTCTTTGACCCGCATACGATATGTAGAAGAATTGCTCACTTATCTCTCCAAAAGAGGGTGTATTGGATACAAGGAGTGCTCAAGATGCAAGCAACAAAATCACTGGAATTACGCCTAGCCGCCACAACAAT
Organism: uncultured Zetaproteobacteria bacterium; assembly: GCA_964552605.1. Taxonomy (GTDB): domain Bacteria; phylum Pseudomonadota; class Zetaproteobacteria; order Mariprofundales; family Mariprofundaceae; genus Mariprofundus. The sequence goes on from CAZKHV010000087.1 coordinate 5,062, forward strand.
GGATGAAACAGCCTTTGAACAACTGGCTGAATCGTTGCAAACACTTGGCATTGCCATGGAAACGGATGCGGATAGTGGTCAAAGCAGCCATATCGCATGGTTTAGCATTGATTCCGAAAGCGATGCCGATGCGAATGAAGCAGCAAAACGAGAACAAATCACAGCGGCGCTGAATATACGGAATGTGGCTCCTGAGTTGATTGTTTTAAGCTTACTGGAAAATGAAGGTTGGGAAACGGCCTGGCAGAAGGATTGGCATGCCATGCCGGTGGGTGAACGTTTGTGGATACGTCCGTCTTTTTGTGCGCCTCCAACTGATGACCGCATAGATGTGGTACTTGATCCTGGCATGGCGTTTGGCACCGGCACGCACCCAACCACGCAACTCTGCCTTGAAGCGGTTGAGCGGGCGTGTGTAGAAAATCCACCAACGACGCTGCTGGATATGGGGGCGGGTTCTGGTCTGCTGGCGATTGCCGCTTTAAAGCTGGGGGCGCATTCAGCTTTGGCGATTGATATGGAAGAAGAATCTGTCGAGGCCTGCAACACCAATGCCGCTATCAATGGCGTATGCTTAGAGGCGCTGCTGGATGATACACCACCCGAAAAGCAGTTCGATTTGGTTGTGGCCAATATTTTGGCAGCACCCTTGGTTTGGATGGCTACAGAGCTTGCTGCCTGTGTCGGCAATCGTTTGATACTCTCCGGTTTGCTGATCACGCAAGTCGATGATGTTGCCGCCGCTTACATCGATCAAGGCCTCACCGAAGTACGCCG
>CAZKHV010000088.1:0-5793 GCA_964552605.1 uncultured Zetaproteobacteria bacterium
TTGATAAACACACCATCGAGCTGCCCTGGCTCCACCTGATGGGTCAGGACAAACTGAGCCGGCAATTGTGTAATGCGGCATTGCTCGATCAAACCCGCATCATCGAGTCTGCTCACGGCCTTGGCCACGCCGGGTAAATAAATTTCCACGCCAAGCAACAACCAGTCCGCATGCGTCTGTGCCAAATGCACCAGAAAGTCACCATTACCAAAACCGATTTCCATCACAATCGATGCATCATCCGGCACATTCGCATCGGCCAATGTTTTCTCTTTGCTCAAACCAATCTTCGGCAGCCACTTCAGCATGCGAGCTTCCTGCCCTGTGGTCACAAAACCATTCTTGCGCCCGTGGGTGCGCATTTCCTGCTGACTGAACTGATCTCTAAACTCTTTCGTTAATCGCATAAGCCGCATAGTACGATATCGCAGCAGTTAGCCAATGACTTTCATCCATCACCGCATCCAACACGTCATGCTCGCCATTGCTGAACGTAGGCATTAAAGTTTAAACATCTAGCCCAAGGAGACACGCATGTTACTTAGCACTACCCCCAGTATCGAAGGCAAAAGCATCACAAACTATCAAGGGGTGGTGGTTGGCGAAGCCATTCTCGGTACCAATATTTTCCGCGACATGTTCGCAGGCATCCGCGATATCGTCGGTGGGCGTTCCGGAGCCTATGAGAAAGAACTGGCCAAAGCGCGTGAAATTGCCTTTTCTGAAATGCAGCAACGTGCATCCGAACTCGGCTCCAACGCTATAGTCGGCATCGACATTGATTATGAAGTGATCGGCAAGGATGGCAGCATGATGATGGTCAGTGTCAGTGGTACCGCAGTCAGTCTGTCCGATTAAACCTGTTCGCAAGCGTTTCAATGGTTGATGTGCAAACCAGCTAGATGTACTGCTCGAGTAGGATGAAGGGGGTCAACGTCAACAATCAGCTAAATTGTCACCTTAATCCCCAGTCGTGTAAACGAACTACTTAACAGACTTGCATAAATAAAATACAGTCTGGCCTATATACAAGATAAAAACGACATGGAGTTGTAATGCCTGCTGCTAATATAAATCGCAATATCACGTTCATTGTCGTATTTGGCCTCATTTTATCATCCATCGTTTTTTTCTTTTTGAAGAACTGGGAAGAAAAGAATCGCTTTAATGAATTTCAATATAAAGCAACCGACCATGCCGCTGCCATTCAAACTGCAATTGAGCACATCACAAAAAATGTTAATGATGTCCATAGGCTTATTGGGCATGATATTAACATTGAACTGAATGACCCACTTGCACCAGAGGCGTTTATGTCGACCTCTGAAAAAATCATCATCGATGACCCTGCGTTTTTAACCATAGCTTGGGCCGTCACAGATGATTCAGTGCAAAAGCAGCACTTGAAAGTAATTTACCTCAAAAAAGGTAATCACTCGGATGGTGATAGCAGTGACCTGAAGTTAGGCGATGATTACGCTCAACACCTTGGTGTTGAAATAGCATTCAACAATAAAATTATCCATACATTTAGTCATCATGATGGAAAATTAACTGGCAATGAACTTAACCTCGTTGGTTTTGTTACGGATGCGTCAACGAACAAGCTGATTGGGGCTGTAATCGCAGAATGGCATATCGACAAACTGGTTGAACATGCTCTTGCTAAATTACCAGTGGCAGCCCAAGACATATCACTTTCTATCATTGAAGAAGATGGAAACCAACACCAGATATATACCCATAAGTCACGCAGTAGAACGGCAGATGAAAGTAATATTCATACCGGCATCAATCAAACAATCCAATTTGATGTTTCTGACCATCATTGGATACTTGAGTTTGAGGCAGCACCGCAGTTTTTACGCAATCACCCTATTACGATGGCATGGCCATCATTGGCTTTTTGTTTGCTCTTAACCTTTTTTATCGCATGGTACACAAGACACATAGGCAATCAGACTCTGCTCATTGAAGAGAAAGTAACACAACGCACAAAAGAACTAAACGACTCCAACAAAGAAATTTCCAAATTAGCTACTGTCATTAATCAAACCAAAGAGATCGTTATTGTTACGAGCAAGGAAGGTGTTATTGAATACGTAAACCCGGCCTTTGAACAGATCAGTGGATACAGTGCAAGCGAAGCGATTGGCAACAAACCAAATATTGTAAAAAGTGGAAAACATGCCGATAAATTTTATATTGCAATGTGGTCTACTTTAAATTCAGGTAAGCCTTGGAACACTGATTTCACCAACCGAAAAAAGAACGGTGAACTTTATGATGTCACGCAATCGATTTCACCTATTGTCGGGCTTGATGGAGACATTGTTGGATTTGCTTCAGTTCAACGTGATATCACACACCAGCGTCAGTTACAACGCAGGCTTCAACATACTGACAGAGTCGATTCATTAGGGGTATTAGCCGGCGGAATAGCCCATGACTTTAATAACCTACTGACTGCTATCTTGGGTAACGCGTCATTGGCCATCAAAAAGTTGGATGCGCATTCACCAATTTTAAAACATATTGGAGCCATTGAAAACGCCAGCCATAGTGCTGCAGACCTGTGCAAACAAATGTTAGCCTATTCTGGCAAAGGAAAGTTCGTCATCAAAGCTGTTAGCTTGTCTGACTTGGTTGAAAATATGGCTAAGCTTATTGATGTCTCGTTAGCCAAAAATGTAGTGCTTAAATACTATCTGCACGATCATCTGCCAGCTATTGATGCTGATATCGCCCAAATGCAACAAATCATTTTAAACCTCATTACCAATGCATCAGAAGCCATTGATGGTAAGAGTGGTGTGATTTCAATGACCACAGGTGTCATGAGCGCCGATTTAAATTATTTAAATCATTGTATCTATGCTGAACATACGCCTGGCCGTTACGTTTATTTAGAAATATCTGATACTGGCTGTGGCATGGATGCAGCTACGCAAAAGAAAGTATTCGATCCTTTCTTCACCACCAAGTTTACAGGCCGTGGATTAGGCATGAGTGCTATGCTTGGCATCGTTAAAGGCCATAAAGGGGCATTGCGCATTTATTCTGAAGTAGGAAAAGGGACAACCATCAAGGTCGCTTTTCCCATGTCAGATGCAACTGCCGTGAACTCAGATAAACCAAGCTCACACTTTTCCGATTGGACAGCCTCCGGGACAGTGTTAATTGTCGATGATGAAGAGACTATCCGTGAAATTGCCACTGTATTGCTTGAAGATATTGGCTTTGATGTCATCACAGCCAATGATGGCAAAGAAGGCGTAGAGGTGTTCCAGCAACATAAAAATGATATATCTTTAGTGCTGTTAGATATGACGATGCCAAAAATGGATGGGGTCGCATGTTTTAGTGAATTAAGAAAACTGGATCCTGATGTAAAAGTACTGCTTTCATCCGGTTACAATGAGCAAGATGCGACCAATCGCTTCGTGGGGAAAGGCTTGGCAGGTTTTATTCAGAAGCCTTACTCAGCTGAATCTTTTACAGAGAAAGTCAAAGAGGCTTTAAAGACGGTGTGATTTAAATCGATAGAAGAGGAATGGTCGATTTAATATTTTATCCATATCACGCAACGATAGATGCTCTGATTTCTTCAGCCTTGTCTGCGCCGCATAGTTTCACAATCAAACGCAGGGCAAAGGCAATCGCTGTACCCGGCCCCCGGCTGGTAGTGAGAAAATCATCTTCCACTACCGCTTCATCGACATACACCGACGATGGCTGCAACGATTCCATATCGGCCTGACAGGCAGGGTATGAGGTCACACGCTTATCTTTGGTCAGCCCATAAGCCGCCAGCGCTAATGGGGCGGCGCAAATAGCAGCAATGGATTTACGTTCTTCACGCAAACGCTGCACCACCGCTTTCACATTGGCATCGTCACGCAGCAAAAAGGCATTGGGCAAACCACCCGGCAGCACCACCATATCCCAGTCATCAAACATCACATCAGCCAAACCGGCATCAGCTTGAATTGTAATATTGGAACGGCCAGTCACCGCGTTGCCATCGAGGCTGGCCGCACACACGTCCACATCGGCTCGGCGCAGTAAATCGATGATCGCGATCAACTCGATTTCTTCAACACCTTCTGTAAATGGAATCAAGACTTTCATCCTATTTTCTCCTCTTGCCATTGCTTGGGAAACACACCCTCGGAAGCCCAGCGAAAGGCCTCATTCATCGTCGCGATGACTGCCCTTTGTCGCTCATTTCCATCACCGTTCAACATCGCTGAAAACTTTTCTACAAGCACCATCAAATCCATTTCTTCTCGCGGATACGGCGCTAATCCAGCCGCAGCAAAAAAGGCATGGGACAACACATCACCCTGCTGTTTCATGACCACCTTTTGCCGATCCGCATACAGTTCAGGCTCGCCTTCTGCGCCCATAAAGATCAACGAACGCGCTTGCCCCAGCATCATATTGGCCTCGGCCATATAAGCAGCATAAGGCGTGTGAAAAAAACCGTTCAGCTGCCCAACGCATTGCATCGGATTGATTAAACGCCCCACGGTATTGGCAAACGAGCGCACCCCCAAGCGTGATCGCAGACTATAAATGCGGAACAAATCCGGGCATATATCGGCTAAATCCAGATACACCATGCCATCCTTTTGCACGATCTCAGCCGCATCTTTCAGGCTGGATGCACACTTTACGCCCTCCGCTTGCAACACCTGCCATGCTGTCACTCGCCCATCAATCTGCGCCACACCATGCACCACCACCGGCACACCACGATCTCGCGCCTGCATGGCAGCAACCAAATAAGCATGTGCATCCCGCCGTTTACCTGCATAACACGGCAAATCCACCGCTCCGTCAGGTGCTATGATCTGTCCAAAGTCTGCGATACTGGCTTGAGCAGCGGTCACAAAGCCAGCCAGTTCTGCACTGGTTTCTCCTTTCATGCGCTGAGCAATCAAAAAGGATCCCAACTGCAAGAGATCAGCATCCGGCTTTAACAGGGCAGCAAAAACCTGGTGGGCTTCATCCTGATGAAGATTTTCCGCCCCATGTTTGCCACGGGCAACGCGTTTAATGAATGGAGAAATATCGTTCATAGGCTTGCCGTTTCATCAGACTTGGACTCTTTTAACTTAGCTAGAAACAGCCCCACCTCATATAACAACAGCATCGGCACACCGAGCAAAACCTGCGAAATAATGTCCGGCGGGGTCAATAGAGCGGCAAATACAAACGCCCAGACAAACACATAACGACGCTTTTCAGCCAGTGATTCGGCATCGACGATTTGCAGGCGCACCAATAACATGATGACGATTGGAATTTGAAAGCTCATGCCAAAAGCGAACAGTAGTTTCATGACCAACGATAAATATTCTTTAATCGCCGGCATCGCTTGAATGGTATCTGTAGAAAAACTAAGAAAAAATTCAAAGATCAGTGGAAACACGACATAAAAGGCAAACGCACCACCGGCCAATAACAAACCCAGACTGCCTACAAAATACGCAATAAATGCCTTGCGCTCATGTTTATACAAGCCCGGCGCAACAAAAGCCCACAGTTGATAGAGCGTTACTGGAGCCGTCGCAAATAAGCTCAACAACAGGGCAATTTTCAAATAGGTGAAAAAGACATCTGGTGCATTCAGAAATATCAGCGGCGTATCCGGTGGCAAGGCGTTACGGATCGGTATGGAGATAAAATCAAACACCACATCCGAAAAGTTCATCAGCACCATCACACCCAGAGCATAAACAACAATGGCAATCGTTGCTCGGCGGCGCAATTCACCCAAATGCGCCA
>CAZKHV010000089.1:0-5723 GCA_964552605.1 uncultured Zetaproteobacteria bacterium
ACGATATTCTTCTCGATGCTCAACCATGGCAACAGCGCCGCATCCGGCCACACACAAGCCAGGCCACGTTGCTGCGTCGGCAATACAAATCCGGCACTGCTATCCAGCCACAATTGATCGGCAAACTGCACTTGTCCATCAGCCTGCTCCAATCCGGCCAAACAGCGTAACAAGGTAGTTTTACCCGCCCCATTTTCACCCGAAATCACAATAAAGACATTGGCAAAGCTGGCATCCAACTGCAAATGCAATGCGCCAAGCTGAGCATTGAGTTGTATGCTATTCATTTCCCAGCGCCCACATACACAGCCTGTCGATTCACCGTATAAACCAGCGATAACATCACAAAGGATACCGCCAGCAGAATAAATGCCAGCATCCATGCCTCGGACTGCTGCTGCATTTCCACCATTTCAAACAGGGCAATACTGGCCACTTTGGTTTCACCCGGAATCGAGCCGCCCACCATCAACACCACGCCGAATTCCCCCATGGTATGGGCAAACGACAGAGCCGCTGCCACCAGTACACCGCCTTTGGCAGCCGGTAACGTCACCTGGATCAGTGTTTGTTTGAGATTCAAGCCCTGCGTTTGCGCCATCTCCAGCCAGCTCTGCGGAATCGAACGCAAGGCCTGCTGCATCGGTTGCACCGCAAACGGCAAGCTGTACAACACGGATGCGAAGACCATGCCGGAAAATGAAAAGGCCAGCGAACTATCAAATAGTGATTGCCATGTTTGCCCCAAAACCGAATCCGGCGCAATCATCAGCAACACATAATAACCAAGCACCGTTGGCGGCAACACCAACGGTAGAGCAACCACCACTTCCAGAGCGGTGCGTCCTTTGAATGATTTGAATGCCAGCACATAAGCCAAGGGCAATGCGATGAACAACAAGATAACAGTCGTCAACAAAGCCAATTGCAGGGAGATGAATAGTGATTCCAGCATCAGGGTTTCCGACTCAGAAGCGATAGCGTTTTCGATTCATCCGCCATACTGCTCAGCCACTCACGCGCCATAACTTTATCACTCAACACAACAGCGCGATAATGAATCACAGCAATCGCATGCAGCGGCGATGAAAGCGCCACAAGGCCTGCATCAACCAGACCTTTATTGACCATCATGCTGGCCTGCATGGCATTCTGGGCATAAACGAATTTATGTTGCAGAGCTTGCCAAAGACCCCGCTGCTGCAACACCGCTTTGCTCACTGCACCAAAAGGTGCCACATCCGGATTGGCAATCGCAATATGCCGAATCGATGCTTGCATGAGCGCATCCGGACCTGCAATCACCTGATGAGCCAACATCACCCCCAGATAACCCTGCCCCAGATCATACTGTTGCTTCACTCTACCCTGACCGGCTAACAGTGCAGGACGCTGCTCATCGGCGGCAATAAAAGCATCGAATGGCGCACCCTGCACAATCTGATTGTACAAACGACCGGTAGAGCCCGACACCAGTCGAATGCTCACATCATGCTTTTTTTCAAAGCTTTCAGCTTGCTTTTGCATGGCCGGATACAGACTCGATGCCACCGCCACAGTGATTGTCTCAGTCGCATAAGCAGGTACGGCAAAAAAACAAGAAACCATTAGCCACAGATACCCCAGAGCACCCCATCTTGCGCAAGCGCAATTCACCTTGTAAGCACAGATAAACGCAGATAAAAACCTTATTTTTTGTTTTTGCTTATATCTGTGTCCATCCGTGTCCATCTGTGGCTGAAAATGCATTTCAACCGCCAATGTGAATCATCGAGCGCTTTTCACTATCGGCATCGAAATCATAAATACCGATCTCAGGCTTGATCAGAGCAGAGCGTAAAAATACCGCTCGAATATCCTCATCACTGCCACCACGGCGCATCAAATCACGCAAGTTGAGCTGATCATCAGCGGGCAAACAGGAGCGCAGGCCACCATCGGATGTCAGACGCAAACGATTACAGCCTTCACAAAAGCGTTCGGACATCGGCATGATAAAACCGACTTCGCCCTTGCCACTCGTCAACGGCAAATAACGCGCCGCCGTATTACCTGTTTTCAATACCGCATCCACGTCCACACGCTGGCGCACATCATCACGCTGCAACACTTCATCAATTGAAATGTAACAAGCATCCCAATCCATGCCCTGCTTCATCGGCATCAGTTCGATAAAACGGATCGTGGCGTTATTGGCCGCCGCAAAATCAATCAGCTCGGCCACTTCAGAACAACCATCACCGGCATTAATGCCGCGCATCAACACTGTATTTAGTTTAATCGGAGTTAAACCAGCCGCGTTGGCGGCTTGGATACCGGCCAACACCGGCGCTAACTCACCACCAGTCAGCTTGTGGAAGCGCAGGGCATTGAGGCTATCCAGACTGATATTGATGCGATTTAAGCCGGCTGAAACCAGCTCTTCAGCATATTTCCCGAGCAGCGTGGCATTGGTGGTCATCGAGAGATCCGTAATACCGGGAATATTGGCTAACTTCTCAATCAACACCGGCAAATCACGCCGCACCAGCGGTTCACCACCTGTGATACGCAACTTGCTGACACCCATCTCTGCCGCAACTCGCACAATGCGTTCAATCTCTTCATAGCGCAGGATCTGATCATGCGGCTCCGCCTTGTACGCATCTGCCGCAGGCCTGCAATAATCACAACGCATATTACAGCGATCGGTAACCGAAATACGCAGATAAGTCAGCTTACGATCAAAGCGATCTCTCAGACCTTTAACGGCGGGCTGTTCAAAGAAATGTATCGGTGTTGCTTCAAGCATCACACGGCCTCACAAACAATCATGTCCGCTAGAATACATACTGTGCAATCACATAGCCAAACTGAGCTGCATCGGCTTTACCACCATTACGCTCCGCCACTGCCGCTCCAGCATCAAAAATGCCATACAAACCGACCAGTTTCAGTCCTTTGATCGCTGCCACCTTGTACACCATCTTCACATCAATTTCGGTACCAGCTTTGGTTTGTGTAAAGCCCGGCGCACCGGCAAACAACACCCCCGCTCCCACCACATTGAGCCAATCACCCTGCGCTTTATCCAAGGATAAAAAGTGCACATTGCCGATCAGACTAAAGCCTGTGAGTGGTGATGTTTTCAACGACAGACGAATATCTTTCATGTTTGCCCAGGAGAAGAAATCCATTTCACCATAATGCGCGTGGTTGGTGTGAAACGGGAATACAAAATTCTTCTGTGTGTTCGGGTCACGTTTGTCATCACCCGGACTGTAATCGTATTCCACTCCGAGACGGGTTTTCCAAAAATCAAACGTATAACCCGCTTTCACAGCATAGGCCGAGGCCTTTTGTGAACGATTATTTGAGAATGTGCCGGTCTGAAACACCATCTCGGCCGTAGCATCAAAACCATTTCCTTTACCAAACAAGCGTGTACCAAAGGTATTGATATTACGCCCTTTACCGACCGCTGCCTGTTGATTGTGTTGCCAATTAATAAAATAAGCATCGATGCCATTCTTCGGCGCGACGGTATAGGTTGCATATGCACCAATCAGTCGACGATCTTCCCATGTCACCAGCGACTTACCCTGTGGCGATGCCGTTGAAGGAGTCATGGCAACAATATCCGCAGGATGTACCGCAAACGTATCAATCGACAAACCATTGGCCTTGTACATGGCTTTCACACCATCAAATGTACGTGCCACATCCTTCCAACCCAAATGTCCCAGCAAACGCTGATCGCCATAAACCAACTGCTGACGACCAATACGCAAACCGAAGTCACCCGTATTGTATTGTAGATAAGCTTGTAATAAATCGGCCTGACTAAAATCCTGTGTGCCATTACCCACCGTATTATTTTTAATCAGCACAGCCTGCGGCTGAAGGAATACCGTCAAGCCATGGCCAAAATCGCCCTTGGCATTGACATACAACCGCGAATCAAATTCCCATCGATCATTATTCACGCTGGAATCAAAATTAAAATTATTGAACGACTGATAGCGTTCACGCAAATCCGCCGAGACGGCCCAATCGGCAGCCATAGCCACGCCAGACACACTTAAAACCATCAATAACAACACTATTTTTTTAATCATGGTACTACTCCTCTTTGTTTTTTACATGCCGCCATCCATAGGCTTGGCCGAGGCCAAGCCAGTTCATGCGGCAACACTGATTTTTATTCTTCGCTTAACGATTCAAACGTATTCAGCACCAATGGTTTGGTGTTTTTCTGGGGCACATGGCACTGCGTACAGAAATAACGTCGAGGGGATATTTTAATCAATGCCTCATTATCCCTGTTCAAAAAATGCGACACACCGACCCGGGTAGCACCCGGCATATCCGAATCCCAGTTATGGCAGCTCAAACAGCTGTTGCCATCCATATCAATAGTGAAACCTTCGATATCGTGCGGCACCAACGGTGGCTGCTGAGCATAATTACGTTTGATTTTACCATCGCCATCATACCAATCCTTATCCATGGTACTCACAGAAGGGGCATCGAGCGCCACATCCCCGCGCAACGAAACCACGCTATTCGCACCAGCCCAGGCAACCGAAGAAAAAACAATCAATCCAGCCATCAAACTAATTTTTTTCATATCTCTCCCCCTAAACCTTGATCACGCGCACAGCGCATTTTTTGTAATCCGTCTGTTTGGATAACGGATCGGTTGCATCGAGTGTGACTTTGTTGATTAAGCGTCGGGCATCAAACCACGGCACAAAGATAAGTCCGACAGGCGGCTTGTTGCGCCCGCGTGTTTCCACCAGCGCCGTGATTTCACCGCGCCTGCTTTGCACCTTGGCCAAATCACCACGTTTAAAACCACGCTTCTTGGCATCGTCGGGGTGCATAAATATTTGTGCATCCGGCATGGCCTTGTATAGCTCGGGTACGCGCTGGGTCATGGTGCCGGAATGCCAGTGTTCAATCACACGGCCGGTACACAACCACATATCGAACTCCTCATCCGGCATTTCAGGCGGCTGTTCATAAGGCGCAAAAATGATATTGGCTTTGCCATCTTTATGACCATAGAAATACAGACCTTTACCGACCGGAACAAACGGATCGGAACCTTCACGATAACGCCAACGAGTCTCTACGCCATTGACCACCGGCCAGCGCATACCGCGTTCTTTATGCAGCTGATCGAGTGAAGCAAGATTGTGCCCTTTTTTCGGGCCATGCGTGCCAAAATAGCGGTATTCCTCAAACAAGCCCTTCTGCACATAAAAACCAAAATGATCCATTTCATCGTTGGCATATTCATTGCCACGATCATCGGTGATTGTCTGCGCAGGGAACTTATCGACATTACCATTGCGATAGAGCACGTCGTACATCGTCTTGTTGCGATATTCCGGTTTTTTGGCCAACAAATCAGCCGGCCATACATCGGTCATCTTAAAACGCTTGGAGAATTCCATCAGCTGCCACAGATCAGATTTGGCACCTTCCGGCGCTTTTACCTGCTGCCGCCATGCCTGCGTACGGCGCTCGGCATTACCATAAGCTCCTTCTTTTTCCACCCACATCGCTGTTGGCAAAATCAAATCAGCAGCCATCGCCGAAACAGTCGGATACGGATCGGAGACCACGATAAAATTATCTGGATTACGGTAACCGGGCAGTGTTTCTTCATTCATATTGGCTGCAGCCTGTACGTTATTATTGCACATCGACCAATACGCATTGATCACACCATCTTT
>CAZKHV010000090.1:0-5531 GCA_964552605.1 uncultured Zetaproteobacteria bacterium
GCCGTGTCGATTATTCATAATATGGCCGATGAAGATGCCAACATCATTTGCGGCATGGTTTATGATCAGGAATCCGATGACAGCATTCGTGTTACGGTGGTTGCAACCGGTTTGTCGGGCGAATCTTCGGTGCATCTTGCGCATATGGAGCAGGAAAAACCTGTTGCTGCCGTACAGCGCATGCCGAATATTCAACCTATTGTCGCAGCACCTCCGGTTCAGCAGATGCCAAGTCAGCCACAGCAGCCTGTCGCCCAACAAGCGCAACCGCAGTCATTTGAGCAGGTTGGTTTTAATGATGATGAGTTTGCTGTTCCAACCTTTTTACGTCGCCAGGCGGATTAAGCTCAAGCTTGCAAACAAGACGTGTGTTACAGCGTTGCCTCTGATTTTTCAGCCTGTTGAAGAATCAGAGGCGGGGCGAATGCGACTGCGGCCTTGATGGGGCATTGTTTTACGATTGTTATTTTATGGGTATTTATGGCATGATTCCGCTTTTGTTGGGGACTGGTGTCTTTTAGGACTGTTATTCCAGTGATGTAAATCACAGTAATTCACCCATTCTCGGCAAGCTTCGCCGCACAAAAGCGGCTGATAGCACATGATCAGCCAGGCTAGGAGGCATTGATGATAGCACAACGCACACTGGATCATTCGATACGCTGTAGTGGTATTGGTTTGCATTCCGGTCGAAAAATTGAACTTATTTTGCATCCCGCAGAAGAGAATGCGGGTATCACATTTGTTCGTTCGGATTTGGGCATTGAGTTTCCGGCCAAAGCCGAATATGTCACCGATACACGTTTATGCACTACTATTGGTAAAGGTGAAGCGCAAATTTCCACAGTTGAACATCTGTTATCGGCATTGGCAGGCTTGGGTGTGGATAATGCGCGCATCGAAGTCAGTGGCGCAGAAGTGCCGATTATGGATGGTTCATCGGCTCCCTTCGTGTTCCTGATTCAATGTGCCGGTATTCGTGAACAGTCGGCGGCGAAAAAAGTATTGCGTATCCTTAAACATGTTGAAGTGAAGGATGGCAACAAACGCTGTGCTTTATATCCTGCGGCTGGGTTCAAGATTTCGTATTTGCTGGATTATGATCATCCGCTGTTACGCAAGCGTCAGGTTAGTATCGATTTTTCACGTCAGGCTTATACCCGTGAAATTTCACGGGCTCGCACATTCGGTTTTCTGCACGAAGTGGAAGCCTTGCAAAAGGCCGGTTTGGCGCTGGGTGGTTCGTTGGAAAATGCCATTGTGCTGGATACCCACCGTGTTGTGAATGAAGGTGGCTTGCGTTACGAAGACGAATGTGTGCGCCATAAAATCCTTGATACTCTGGGCGATTTGGCGCTCTCTGGTTACCCGATTGTTGGTGCCTTTGAAGGTGAATTAACCGGCCATGATATGAATCATCAACTGGTTACAACCCTGCTGGCTGATCCATCGAGTTATCGCATTGAAGAGCTGCAAACTGAATCTGCATCTGTTGAAGCAGTGCTGGATCAGGCTCAACACGCTTAACTTGTAATTCCTCTGTGTTTTCAGGCCGGTAGTTCGTAACAGAACACCGGCCTTTTTATGTTTAATGCGCTGCCTTAATACGATGTTTCGCGATAGTTCGACAGGCTTTTAAAGGAACTGTAAGTTGTATTTTTGGATGTGGCGTAATGAGTGATGGAAACGTGGCCAATGCCACTGTTTGCCCGGGTCCCATTTGCGACCCGGTGCAATATCTTTATGACCCACAATACGCTCGGTGGAAATAGCTGGATAACGCTGCATAAGTTGGCAGCACAAACGTGCTGTTTCACGATATTGGGCAGCCGTGAATGGGCACTGTTCATCGCCAATCATTTCAATGCCGATAGCATAATCATTGCAAGCTTCGCGGCCTTGCCATATCGATTGGCCCGCGTGCCAGGCACGATGCTCTGTAGCGACGTATTGGGTGATTTTCCCCCGTCTATCCACAACAAAGTGGGCAGAGACCTGCAAACCTTTCAAGGCTTTGAAGCTGGGGTGGGTACAACAATCCAATTTTCCCATGAACAGGCTTTCAATATATGCTGATTCAAAGTTGCCGGCAGGTAAACTGATGGCATGCAGGACAATTAAATCAATGTTGATCGCATCTGGGCGCGCGTTCTGATGGGGTGAATAAAGCTGTCGCATGGCTCCATGATGCTGTGGGAAGCCATGCTGCACAAGCCGTCCAGGCTGAAGGCTTGGCCAATGATGGGATCGCATGACGGTGTTGTGGTTTTATTCGTGAAACATTCTTGGCACAATGGCCGCATGTTTTCTGAAATGGATCAAGATAAAGCGCGTTTAATGCGCATGGCGACGTATATCTCTACAGCTGTCGCTGTGACACTGATTGTAATCAAGTTGGTGGCCTGGTTTATGACCGGTTCGGTCAGCCTGTTGGCCACTTTGATTGATTCCTGCCTCGATGCACTGGCTTCGGTGGTGAATCTCATCGCTGTTCATCATGCATTAACTCCGGCCGATAAAGAACATCGTTTTGGGCATGGCAAAGCAGAAGCGCTGTCAGGCCTTGCTCAGGCGACATTTATTACCGGCTCAGCCTTGTTTCTGGTGCTTGAGGCGATATCTCATTTGTTGCATCCACAGGCCATTAGCGCCATGCCGGTTGGTGTTGCTGTAATGCTTGTTTCGATTGTGGCGACACTGGGACTGTTGATGTTTCAGAAACATGTCATCAATAAAACCAATTCCACCGCTATCAAGGCAGATCACATGCATTACAAGACCGACTTGTTGGTCAATGCTGGTGTTATCGCGGCATTGTTGTTGGCCACCTATGGCTGGCCGGGTTTTGATCCGGTGTTTGCGATTGCCATTGCAGCTTTTATTTTGTACAGCGCATGGGAAATTGCCAGAGAATCGCTTGATCTGTTGATGGATCGGGAATTACCCGATGAAGATAGGCAGCGCATCAAATCGATTGTGTGCAATCATCCGGAGGCTCGCGGTTTGCATGATCTGCGTACCCGCAAATCGGGAACAACATCCTTTATTCAACTGCATTTGGAACTCGATGACAGCCTGACATTGTTGCAGGCACACACCATTGCGGATAATGTGGAAGCATGCATTCTGGCCGAATACCCTGATGCTGAAGTGATTATCCATGAGGATCCGGCCAGTTTGAGTGAACCGAAAACGGAGTTTGCATCATGAATCGTGTGGGTGTCTGGAATCAATGGATTGTGCTGGCCATATTATGCATGGCTGGATTCAGTCCGCCGACACAGGCCGCGACAGATGTTGTGAATGTTTATTTTTTACCCATTCAGGAAGCGGCCAGTGTGGTGCGCAGCCAGCTTTCGGATACGGGTAAAGTTGCGATGTTACCGTCGCAGCATATGTTGATCATTGATGATGATACGGGTCATATCAACAAGGCGAAAGCCTTGCTCAAACGCTTGGATCATGCGCCGGGTCAATATACGGCCTATGTCAGCATCGAAGATGTCCGTGTGGCATCGACGCAATCATTGCAAACATCCGGGCAGATCAATGCTGGCCAACTCTCTGGTGGCTGGCTGCAAGTGCAGCTGCAAGCCCGGCAAAGTCAATCGAATCACCGTCAAACCTTCCAACTGCGTATCACCAACAATGAACCGGGTAATATTGAGACCGGCACCATCCAAAGCTTTAATCGCAGCACTCGCTTATGGCTTTCCGGTTATGGCCTGTTGCGTGCCAATGCGGTTGAGTTAATCCCCATTACGTCCGGTTTCCATATTACGGTGTCAGCCGCTGGCACAGACAAACTGCGTGTGCGTATTGTGCCATGGATGCAACGCACCCGGGCACGCGTTGGGGGGCAGCAGGAAATGCTGCTTGATCTTGGTCATAGCAATAATCCGGCGACACCGCCGGCTAATGTTGCGGCGATGCGTCTCAATGCACAGCCGGTTTTGCTACAGCAACCGGTGATTGAGATAAGTGGTGCGGCAACCGAATTGGTTATCCCCGTAGATCAGTCGGTGACAATTGCTGCAGCAAACCGTGAAGCAGAACAGCTTGGTGGGGCATTGTTGTCACGCTTCTCACGTATCGGAAAACGTCAGTTTGTGATGCATGTGAGGGTGGTTAAAAACTAAGTCTGATCTGAAAAAAAACCAGCGTTTTTCTAACGTTTCAGGCGATACCACTTGGCTTTGTTTGTCCGCCAGAACTGACGGTATTCGTCATCGCTGACTTCACCATCGTGATTGCCATCCATTTTGTGAAAACGTTTCTTGGCACGCATATTTACCATCTCCTGGTATTCCAGAAAGGATACCGACTCCGATTCATCGAGATCGAGTTGCATGAAGGCATCGGCGATTTTATCGGTGCTGGATTTCACTCCGGCCGAAGCTGGCATAGCTGCAAACGAACACAAAACTAGAGCTGCAAAAAATCGAATAAACATGATCACCTCGGATTCACAATTGCCGTGACAAACGGCAGACGGCATCATATCCAAGTTATTTTCACTAGGCGAGGGGAACATGAAAGCATATCTCGATTTAATGGCTCATGTGCGCAATCACGGCACTCAAAAGGGCGACCGTACCGGCACCGGCACACAGTCGGTATTCGGTTACCAAATGCGTTTTAACCTGGCGGAAGGTTTTCCGCTAGTTACCACAAAAAAAACACATTTGAAATCCATTATCCATGAACTGCTGTGGTTTCTTAAAGGCGAGACCAATACCACTTACTTGACCGAGAACGGCGTGAAGATCTGGAACGAATGGGCGATAGAAGATGGCTCACTAGGGCCGGTGTATGGCTTCCAATGGCGCAACTGGCCTGCCCCGAACGGCGATAGCATCGATCAGATTGATGAACTGATCACCCAGATCAAGAGTAAACCTAATTCGCGCCGTTTGATCGTTTCCGCTTGGAATGTGGCCGATTTGCCGGATGAATCGATCAGCCCGCAAGATAATGTTAGGCATGGCAAAATGGCGCTGGCTCCATGCCACGCTTTTTTTCAGTTTTATGTTGCCGATGGCAAACTCTCCTGCCAGCTGTACCAACGCAGTGCCGATATCTTTCTCGGTGTGCCATTTAATATTGCATCGTATGCGCTGCTGACTATGATGATCGCGCAAGTCTGCAAGCTAGAAGTCGGTGATTTCATTCACACCTTTGGCGATGCACACTTGTATTCAAATCACAGCGATCAAATCGAAACCCAGCTGCAGCGGCAGCCGTTTGCACTGCCCACGCTGAAGTTAAATTCGGACATCACGAATATTTTTGATTTTACGTATGAAGATTTTGAATTGCTGAACTACCAATGCCACCCCGGCATTCGCGCCCCGATTGCAATTTAAGGGTTGGGGGAGATTACGATGTTTAAAACCAATGAATATTTTGATGGCAAGGTAAAATCCATTGCCTTTGAAACCGGCCAAGGTTCGGCCACTATCGGTGTCATGGCCGCTGGCGAATATGAGTTCGGTACAGCCACAAAAGAAATCATGTCGGTCACTTCCGGT
>CAZKHV010000091.1:0-5524 GCA_964552605.1 uncultured Zetaproteobacteria bacterium
ATGAAAAACAGGCGGCGGCAGCCATTGGCCAGCCCAAATTGATGCGCGCTTACAGCCAGGCTTTTGATCGCCATGGTTTAAGTGTGGCACAAATGCTACTCACCAAAGACGATCTCAGGCATCGCCGCCGCTATCTCAACGCCAGTAACACCAGTGAAACCTTGTTTTCTGCCGGCGTTGTGCCCATCGTCAATGAAAACGACACGGTTGTGGTCGCCGAAATTAAATTTGGCGATAACGATAGTCTCGGTGCATTGGTCAGTCTGGTCGTCGAGGCTGATTTACTGGTTATGCTGACCGATGTCGCAGGCCTGTATGATAAAAACCCAACTCACCATGCCGATGCCCGACGCATCGATATCATCAGCCAGCTAAACGATGAGCATATCGCCATGGCTGGTGATGCCGGTTCATCCTTTGGCACCGGTGGCATGGCTAGCAAGCTTAGCGCCGCCAGTGTGGCCACCCGTGGCGGTGTTGCAGCAGCCATCATCAGCGGCCAAAACAAAGGTTCGTTGACACGTTTATTGGCCGCTCACGATGAAGGCACGTTGTTCTTGTGCGGCGAAGACCGGCAAACCAAACGCAAACACTGGATCACCGAAATCCTGCAAGCGGCAGGTACCATCCATATTGATGATGGCGCTAGCAATGCCCTGCTCAAAAGCGGCAGCAGCTTGTTACCCGTTGGCATAACCGGCGTGGACGGTGTGTTTGATAAAGGTGATTGTGTCACCATCGTCGATGCCAGCAATCGCGTGATTGCGAAAGGGCTATGCAACTATACGGCAGATGAAATGCGCCGGATCATGGGGCATGGCAGTGATGATATCGATTCCATTCTGGGCTTTCATGATTTCTCATCGGTCATTCACCGCGATAACCTGGTCATCACCGGCGGCCACACAGCAAGCAACAACAAAACAGGGGAATAGACATGCCAGATGCAGCAACAATTATGGATGCGCTGGGTAAACACGCCAAAGAGGCTGCAAAAGCCATGCGCGTGGCCGATACCTGCGCCAAAAACAATGCCTTAACACGGGCTGCGGCCATCATCCGTCGCGATATGCCGGAAATCCTGGCTGCCAACGCCATGGACATGCAGGCCGCCGAAGACAATGGCCTCGAAGCCGCCTTAAAAGATCGTTTGCTGCTCAATGCCGAACGTCTTGATGCCGTGGCTGAAGGTTTGCAACAGATTGCAGCTCTGCCCGACCCTGTTGGTGCGATTGATAACCTGCGTAATCGCCCGTCCGGCATTCAGGTCGGTCATATGCGCGTCCCCCTCGGTGTTATCGGCATCATTTATGAATCGCGCCCCAATGTCACCGCCGATGCTGCCGCCTTGTGCCTTAAATCCGGCAATGCGGCCATTTTGCGCGGCGGCTCCGAAGCTATCCATTCCAATCGTGCGATTGCCGCTTGTCTCAGGCGTGCCCTGGTTGATTCCGGCCTGCCTCAGAATGCAATCCAGTTGATCGACTCCACCGATCGAGCCTTGGTTGGCGCATTACTCAAAAGCGATGCCTACATTGATGTTATCATCCCACGCGGCGGTAAATCATTGATTGAACGCGTCACGGCCGATTCGCGTGTGCCGGTGATCAAACATCTCGATGGCATTTGCCATGTTTATATCGATGCTCATGCCGATGCCGAAATGGCGCTGAATATTGCGATCAATGCGAAGACTCATCGCTATGGCGTATGCAATGCGATGGAAACACTGCTCATTCATCAGGATGCAGGCGATCTCACTCCAGGCATCGTAGAAGCGATGATCGCTAAAGGTGTTGAAGTACGCGGCTGCGAGAAAACCCGTGCGCTCTGCAAGGATCTGGATGTGAAAGCAGCAACCGATGATGACTGGTCGATGGAATATCTGGCCGCCGTCTTATCGCTGCGTATCGTGGATGATTTTGCGCAAGCTGTGGATCATATCGCCACATTCAGCTCAGGACACACCGAAAGCATTGTAACCGAGAGCTATGCCGCCGGTCAGCGTTTTCTGCGTGAAGTGGATTCATCGTCCGTCATGTGGAATGCCAGCACCCGTTTCGCCGATGGTTTTGAATACGGTTTAGGAGCCGAAATCGGCATCTCCACCGACCGTCTGCATGTGCGCGGCCCGGTTGGTTTAGAAGGCCTGACCACACAGAAATGGATTGTATTCGGCAATGGGCAAGTCAGGAAATAAGCCAAGCGCTTGAATCATTCGAATGAAGCGTTATTGCTTCGCCAATTTAGAGTGTATTACTCTTTGTTAACTGTCGGTTTTTGGCTCCAGAGGTTCGACTATGAAAACTTCACGCCTTACTGCAAAAGGCCAAGTCACCATTCCTGCTACGGTAAGAAAACAGATGGGCATCCATCCGGGTGATCGGGTTGGCTTTGTATATGAGAACCGCAAATTCATCATTTTGCCCGTTATAAAAGATATAGAGGCCGCATTCGGACTGCTTACAGCCCAATAACGTGTCAGTCTGAAAGAGATGGAAGCAGCAATCCAACACAAGGGTGGCGAAGCATGATTGCTACCGACACCAATCTGCTGGTGCGCATCCTGATCGATGATCCTGGACAGCCTGGACAGCCTGAATAAGCTGTCATCGCCCGCAGCATTGCAAAACACGCCAAGCAGGTGTTTGTCCCCCAAATTGTATCATTGAACTGGTCTGGGTGTTGCAGCCTGCCTATACGTTAGATAAAAATGCCATCGTAGCGGCATTAGAACACTTGCTACATAACAGTGCCTTTGAATTGCAATCCGAGGATCGATATTTTGAAGCACTTGGGTTCTTCAAGAACAATAACTGTGCTTTCTCCGACTGTACTCTGACTACTTCGATAAAAACTATCCCGTCTTTCAGGCGTTAAACTAGCCACATCAGACGACAATCACGCACATCAGGCCTGCATCGCTAATTAAGGGTTGGTTAGCCTACAGTTACGAACTAATATCCTGCCCAACGATGATTTATGAATCATATAGGTTAGACAAAGCAATATGGACAATATAGAAAACATACATATCGGCTTGTTTGGTGGTTCTTTTGATCCGCCTCATCTGGGTCATACCGCCTTGGTGCAAGCGGGGCTGGATATGGGGCTCGATGAAGTCTGGGTGATTCCTGCACAGCCAGTACATCGGGTGCTTTCGGGCAAAGCCGATGGCGCAAAACGATTGAGCTGGTTGCAGCTTGTTTTTGAACATCAGCCCTGCGTCAAGGTGCTCGATTGGGAAGTGAAACAACCACAAGCAACGGCAATGGTAGATACCTTGCGCCGATTCAACGCAAAACACCCCAACACCGTTCCCTGGTTAATGCTGGGAAGCGATGCCTGGAATGGTTTAGCATCATGGCGTGAATACCCGCTACACCAGCGCTTATGCAATATCGCGGTGTTTGCACGTCAGGGTCATGAGAATCAACCGACACAGGATGGCTGGCAAGATGTCACATTGGAGGACTGGTCAGCCTGTTCCACGGCAGGTCACTGCTGTCATCTGGCCGCAACATTGCCGGATATTTCAGCAACAACAATTCGCCAGCATGCAGAATTAGGGCTGTCTTTCGCTGGCTTAGTGCCTAAAGTGCTGCAATCGGATATTGAGCAACAGTACATGAATGATCAGATCGAATAACAAGAAGCAATGAGTACAAGGAAGATATACAATGACAACACAGACTATTACAACAAACGAAAAAAATGAAACCTTCACAGCACAGCTGGTTGAAGCGCTGGAAGACATCAAGGCACAAGATGTATTGGTGATTGATGTGCGTGGACGCTGTGACTTTGCCGACCGCTTTATTCTGGCCAGTGGGCGCAGTAATCGCCAGCTCAAAGCCATGGCCAAAGCCGTCAGTGAAGTTGCACATCGCCATGAGATGCCCGCCAAAGTAGAAGGGCTGGAAGCTGCCGAATGGCTATTGGTTGATTTGGGTGATGTGATTATTCACCTGTTTTTGCAGGAAGCCCGCGAAAGTTTTCAACTGGAGCGCTTATGGGCGGCACCAGAGGGGAAAACCAACGTATCGTGAAGCTACGTTTACTGGTGGTGGGTCGGGGATCAAAAGAATTATCTGATTTCGAGGCACGCTTTATCGAGCGACTCAGACCCTTTGCAGCATGTCAGGTGATTGAACTGCCGGAAGGCCGTGGCAAACAAGTTTCGCAGCGCAAACAAGAAGAAGGCAAACATATCCTGCAACAGGCACGCAAAGGTTTTATTGCCTTTGATGAACATGGATCACTGCATGGCAGTACCCGGTGGGCGGATTATCTCGGTCGCTTGCATGGCGATGCCCAGCAGGATTTTGTCATTGGCGGAGCCGATGGCCTGGCCGATAACGTACGCCAGCAAGCTGCGGCCTGCTGGAGTTTGTCCAAATTAACCCTGCCGCATCAACTGGTGCGCGCCGTGGTATTGGAACAACTCTATCGGGCATTCACGATTATTCAGGGGCATCCTTACCACCGCGTATGAAGTCTCTTCGTTCTCCTTTCCCCTTACCTTTCTCTTTCATTTTTCTCGCAGTTCTCGCGATCAGCATGCTCGGGATGAGTGCCTTGGCTAGCAGCCCTGCATGGGCGGCAACCGATACCCAGAGTAAAATCGAAAAAATTCACCATGAACGCCAGCGTTTGGCGAACATAAAAAAGAAACTGGAACACCAACTCGGCAGTATTGGCAAGGAATTACGTCAGCTCGATGCCAGTCTGATTGCGGCACGTCAAGCCAGCCGCGATGCGCGTGCTCAGGTACTGGCGACCGACAAAAAAATGGTTGCCCTGCAACGTCAGGCCAAACGCTTGCAACAAAAAATTGACGCATTAAAACAAACCATGCTCAATCAGGCCACGGCAGCATGGCAACGCAGTTCCCACAGCTCGGCATGGATGGGTATTTTAACCGGAGTCCCGGTCAGTGATATTCCACACCGGCGTTTTTTATTGGCCGATATCATGCGCTCCGAAGATAATGACCGCCGTATTTATAAAACATCGGTTGCCGAAATGGCACAAGTGACCGCCGATTTGAAAGTGCAGCGCCAGCAGCTCAAGCAACAGCAACAGGTAAAACGTAAAGCAGCCAATAAACTCTCCGCACAAGTCAAAGCCAAGAGTAGGGTCATCGCAAAAGTGCGCCGCAACATCAAAGCCAAAAAAACAAAGGATCGGCGTTTGGCTCGCGAAGAACGTGCCCTGATGCGTTTATTGGATCATATGTCTGAAGACTTGTTATCCATCGACAAACAGCAGGCCGAACGCAAAAACATCCGTAAACGCAAAGGACGTTTAAAATGGCCCGTTTCCGGCCGCATTACAGCCAGCTTTCATTCACGTCCCAAAGCTGCCATGCCGCGCTTGCAAGGTGTACGTTTGCGGCCAAAATCGGGCAGCAAAGCAGTAACGGCTATGGCCGCCGGACAAATACGCTATGCCGACTGGTTCGGCGGTTATGGTTTAATGACTATTGTTGATTATGGTGAAGGCGTGCTCGGTGTTTATGCCC
>CAZKHV010000092.1:0-5520 GCA_964552605.1 uncultured Zetaproteobacteria bacterium
CTAAAGAATCATTTTTTGCATCCGATAAATGTAACTACGTCATCGCTTATGGCGACCGAGGTTATATGATGCGGATTATTCAGATGCTGTTACTGATTTTTGCCCTGGCTGGCATGCCGGTGATCTCATCCGGCCACACTGTTTCAGCAACGATGCTTGTCAGCATCAATGTGATTCCGGTCTGTTCGGTAAACACAGACGATGGATTTTCAGAGCATCACAACATGAGCAGCGATGATATCCATTGTGCAGGCCATCACGTGCATCGCATTTCACACCATCGGGAACATTCCCAACACCAGCGCCATCATCGCAATATGAAACACGATCAGGATGACATCGAACTCACCACCATTGAATTTTAACGCCGGCAACGGTTCGGCTCAAACAATAACCGGCACATTGAGGGTTCAGCCAAGTGATGCAAATTCAAATATTACCCAGCCAACGTCCGCGCATACGGACACAATCACGGTGACAATTAATTATTAACATGGATCAATGGGGTCTCGATTGATTTAAAGTTACAAAATACGCAACGATCTTGCTTCTCTTGAGGTTCTCAATGCAGACTTATAGACGATGTGTTCGAGCGACGCATACAACTCACGTCAGGGCATATGTATCAGGTTAGACTGGAGGGTGGCTTGGGTGAAGGGTGGTCAGTATTCGTTGGTGATGATGATGTCGTTATTATCCGTAAAGATGGCCACGCTGCCTCTACACCTTACCATCTCAACGATGATAGCCAGTCATTTATCACGCTTTTAATCCGCTATTAAACTTGTTGGCCAGCGCAATGGCCTGTGCCGACGGATTCAGACCATACTGATCCCTGATCAGTTGCACCCAGTCAAAATACACACGCCGGGCATCGACGCTATAACCCTCCTCCAACAGTACCCGCATGCGTTGCATGCACAGCCGCTCCGAGGATGGATCGAGTTGTAACCAGATATCAAACAGCATAATCATTTGATGGTATGCGCAACATCCGTCATTGCGCCACAGTGAGATCGTGGCATCAAGCCAGCCGCAACAGTGAGAATGCCAGCCCAACCTGTGTCCAGTGATCGATTCAAGCCCATCGTCGCCGGCAAGAAACTGACCCGATATCAATGCAGCAGCCTGCTGCTCAAGCCGGGATGCATCACCGTGACTCCCTTGCGCACGCAGCATCCGCGCCTGTGCGCATGTATGCTGCCACTGCCAGATATCCAGTTCACAGTGATCGGCATTCAGACTGACCTTACCCTGATGAAACAGAATCACCTGCACGGCTCTTAAATCCTTGCCCAGATCAGGCTGCAATACCTGACGCAGACGGCGCAAGATAAATTCGAGATTCTGCATGCCTTTATCACCCTCGACATCGGGCCAGATGGCATCGCACAACTGGTGGGCGGCAATATTTTTTCCACCCATGCCAATAATCAGGGAGAGTAGCTGATACACTTTGGGGCTTTTCCAGGCTTGTACACCGATATCCCTGCCATGGACGCAAATCACTAAACCACCCATGCTGCTTATTTGTACGGGCTTGGCGGCGTCCTGCGGATGTTCATCTGCCGGATATAGCTCATTAGACTGAATCGATAATAGTTGCCTCATCATGCTTCTCCCTGTCCCCGATAATCAGAGAAAACCGGATAGGCCGATTATGGAAGAAGGTGCAAGCCTTGGTTATAGCACGTTTGTGCGATGTGAGCGGTTTTTGGTCATCAGGATTTTTTAATCGGCACCATCAGACTGATACGCACGCCGGCACCCGGCTCGGATTTTATGCTTAGCTTTGCCTGCATTATATCTGCGCGTTTCTGCATATTACTTAACCCCTTGCCTTGATCGGGCGCATTGCTCCAGCCGCAACCATTATCCATGATTTCAATGCACACCTTGTCCTGATTCTGCTGCTTCAAAATACCGGCACGCACCTCCACCCAATCTGCCTGGGCATGGCGCGCAGCATTGGTCAGTGCCTCCTGCACAATGCGCATCAGATGAATCGAATCGCCATCTTTCAAGCTGCATTGCATGGGCAGGCCGGTCAGATTCCAGCTGACCTGCAAACCCCATGCCTCTAACGGCTGTTGCAAACGGTGACGCAGCATGCCCATCAGCATGCCGACATCATTGCATTCTTCACCCACGCCATCCATCACCAGCCGCATATCCAGCAGTGCCTGATCGACGGTTCGGGTGAGTAGTTTTTCATCCTTTACACCGTCGTGCAGCATGGCTGAAATAGCAGCCAGATAACCGCCCAGCCCATCGTGCAGTTCGCGGATAAAGCGTTCGCGCTCTGCACTGACAGCATGCTCTTTCTGCATCTTGACGATATGGCTTTGTTCTTCTTTCAGACTGGCGGTTACGCGCGCCACTTCCTCTTCAATACGCTCGGTATAGACTTCCGATGCCTGCAAGGCATGTGAGAAATTGTAAATCATCCAGATACCTACCACGACCAGCGTCAGGGTTGGCCCGGTCTGCATAATCAGGGCGGAATCCAGTTGGTCGCCGTAATAAATAAACCACCAGTCATGCGCGCCAGCCGCCAGTTGTATCGACAGCGCCAGCAGGATGACCAGCGCACTGCGATCATGATGCCGATACCACTGGTGCAAACACATCCACATCAGGTACATCGCAATCATCAACACCATGGTGTGCATGGGCATGGACCAGGCCATCAGGACGATATCGTTGCCAAACAGCAGAATGATAAGCCAGCCGAGTACAAAACACAGCGTGATCGACCCTTCCAGCCTTGGCCTGCGCTGACCCAACAGCCGGAATATCAAAATAAACTGAAACATCGCATACAACTCAATAGCGCCATCGACCAGACTTTCCCAATAAAACCGTGACATCGGCGGATCGAGAATGACAAAGTTAAAAATTACGATCAACCAGGAACAGGCAGCCAGTGCCATCCAGAGGAAATTATGATTGCGGCTGCGTTGCAGCAACCACATCAATAACGCGCCTATCGCCAGAATGACAATAAAGGCCAGTGCAATCACGCTTAAAGTGCGTTGTACAAAATAAGCTTTGTGATAAATCGGCAACACCTGCGATTCCGGGCCGATATAGACATCTGCCAGGCCGGCAGCATCGTTGGCATAGCCGTGGATACGAATATGCAACCAGTGATGCCCCTGTTTTAGATGATCCAGGTCGAGGCTGGCATATAACGGACGGTGCCAGTTGCGCGAATAGGGTTTTGTCATTTTCCCGCCGGATTCAATCTGATGCCCGTCCCACCAGATGGATGCATTCATGCTGAAATTGATCAGCACGATGCCCATGCTCTGTGTTGCATCGCGGGGCAGCTCAACCGGAATTCTGTACCAGACACCACCACCCTGATCAGGCCGGCTGACGTTCCAGTTATCGGGCAGTGAGACCTGATACCAGTTGTATGAATCCGCCGGAGGCATCTGAAAATTATCATTCACCAATGCTTGCGCCTGCATGGGGTGGATCACATCCTGCCTATCCGTAGTGTTATAATCAGAGCCGCAGCCGCTGATCAACAGGCATAATATTGTTACGCAAAGCTTATTCATGCAGCGTAATTAAGCCCTGCTGGCATGCCTCATAAACCGCTTCATTGCGGCTGTGAACTTCCAGTTTTTCATAAATATGGCGAATATGGCTGACCACGGTGTGCCGACTTAATTGCAACAGCGATGCGATCTCTTTACGGCTGTAGCCGCGCGCAATCAGATTGAGCACTTCGGTTTCCCGGCTGCTTAATGTGATGGGGCTGGCGGGTTCATTGTTGCTGTGCTTTTTCGGCATACTCACGGCTTTCAGGATATAGCGGGCGATGGATGGACTGATGGGCGAGCCGCCTTGCAGTACATGCATAATGGATGCCCCAATATCCTCTTTGAGCATATCTTTGAGTAAATAGCCGCTGGCACCGGCACGAATGGCTCCCACGACCTTTTCTTCTTCGGCGAATACCGACACCACCATGGCTTCAGCATCGGGGTGCATCGATTTGAGCTGTCGAATCAAGGATGTGCCATTGCCATCGGGCAAACCCAGATCAACCAGCATGATATCCGGCCTGTTGTGCAACAGTGCTCGGCATGCCGCGCAATTGCCCACCGAGCCGAACAGGCTGAGTTGCGGATGCTCGTCTACAGCACGCTCGAAATGCTGACGCATTAATAGATCATCTTCGACAATCAATACCGTTGCCCGTCGATGTGCGACTGGATCGGTTTGTTTTTCATCCATAACTAGAAAATGTAATTTCCGTTGAATCCAAACAGATGCGCCCTGCCTTTATAGCTGCCATTGCCCAGAGCATCTGCGCCGGTAGGTGCAGTTTGATGCAGTGTGGGTTGCAGCGTATACATGTAGGCGAGGTCGTAAACAAAGTGAGGCGAGAGTTGCATGGAGAAACCCACGGCAAAGTTATGCTGATCATTGATTGGCAAATCTGGAGCAGCGAAGGTGTCGTTGACGGGGGACGGATCAAATGAATAACCCATTCGAAGTGTCGTGGCAGTGTTCACCTGCCATGACAGGCCAATCTTTGGTGAAATGGTCGCATGCCACTGCTTTTGAATCACAGCGCTGCGCACGCCAATGACGGCTGGCGCAGGAATCCCGGTGGGAATAGTAATCGGACTGTTGTAATTCAGGGCAACTTGATCGTATTTCCCCCAGTTGGTCCAGTCGGCATCCATGCTGATGGTTAGCGACGTTGTGGGGTGAAAAGCAATGCCGATATTTAGCATGTCGGGCAGTTTGAACGAGGTGGTAGCGGATACCGAGCCGCCGAGCCTGCTCGATGCGGTTCCATTCACGTTGACTGCAATTTGGGTACGATAGGTGGCCGCCAAGCTGAACAAGTCCTGCTGATACAGGATGCCGATATTACCGCCCCAGCCATCGCCATGGCCATTTTGCGTCAGAATACTGTTGTTCAGATCAATATCTTTCACATACGCATAATCAAGGCCGATTCCGATAGCGAGATGATCGGTGATTTTATAGGCCAGCGTCGGATTGACATTGACCATTTGAATGCGTGAAAAGGTGGATGCATCGGCCAATGCTGTGCCGGTCCAGTCGGTTTCCAGCCCAAATGGTGAATTGATGCCCAGCCCGAACGCTATATCAGAATCAGGGCTGGCATAACTCATATACAGGTGCGGCACGACGGCATTTTGGCGTTTGCTACTGGCCCTCGTGGCTGGCGGTAAAAATGGGTTACTGGCATTGGATATAAAATCAACAGGCGGGACATAAATATCGACCATGCCCAGACTGATCTGTGGCGCTTGCTGAAAAGCGAGGCCGGCAGGATTATACCAAACGGCAGAGGCATCATCGGCAATCGCAGTAAAGGCATCGGCCATGCCCACTGCCCGAGCCGACTGATCCGGCAACTGGAATCCATTGGCCAATGCCTGCACCGGTGCCATGAACAAACAGCATAATAATATTCTTTTTAGCATCCTCAATCTCCCTCTGAGGTTTTATTCTAGCACAATATAT
>CAZKHV010000093.1:0-5484 GCA_964552605.1 uncultured Zetaproteobacteria bacterium
CTGGCGGCTGAGTTTGTAAAATTGATTATTGTACAGCGTGGTTATGAAGCCAACTCGAAAACCATTCTGACAACCGATCAGATGCTCTCATCCCTGATGCAGATCAAACGATAAGTTTTACAGGTTTGGATTATCAGCAGGCAGAAGGTTTTCCTTCTGCCTGCTTTTTTGTGCCGAGATCAATGGCTGATGATATGTGCAGCCGTTTCAGCCAGGTGTGCTCCATAACTGCGTGCCGCGACCAGTGCAGCATCGCTGATACCATCGGGCATGCCGGCATGGTTGCTGCTGCGGCCATAAGGACCCCATTGCAAACCACCATCGGCATAACCGGGTAACGATTTGGGGAAACCAATAACAATCATGCCATGTTCGAGAAAATTGGAATAAAGTGAGATCATGGTTTGCTCGACACCGCCGCCAGCACCACCAAAGCCACCGCCGCTGGCAAACACACCACCGACTTTGCCTTCCAATGCGCCATCCATCCACAACTTGCCAGCCTGATCGATGAGTTTTTTCAATGGCCAGGCCATTGAACCCATATGAACGGAGCTGCCGAACAGGATGACATCGGCATGGCTGAGGTCATCTAGATCCGTGTCTGTGGCACTTTTTAATACAATGTCGATGTCCGTTTGGCAGGCTTTCATGCCTGCTGCAATCGCTTCGGCCATTTTTTTTGTATTGCCATAATCGGAATGGTAGCTGATGAGGACATGCATGATCGAACTCCTTCGGTGTGTAAACCAAGATTAGAAATGCTATGTCCGGGCACTATATTCGCATGCATTCGCCTGTCTATCTGAAGACGGTATGGTTAGTCTGCGCCGATGGAATCACGATTAACCGAATTGGAAACAAAAATATCGTATCAGGATCATCTCATTGGTGAATTGAATGATGTTGTGATCCGGCAGCAACAGCAGATTGATCAGCTTGAAAAGGCTGTGTTGCGAGTGAGTGAACACTTAAAACAGGCTGGTGGCTCCGGTTTGGCCAGACCCGATGAGGAAGTGCCACCACCGCATTATTAGGGTTTGGTGATTTAGGCTGAATTGATTTGAGCTGAAGGATTCCGTTATTCCATTGGCAAAGCTATAGTTGCGCCACTTCGTAAAAGCAGGTGATGAAATGTCTGAAAAACCATGGGGCGGCCGTTTTGAGTCCCCGACCAATGAATTTGTAGAGGCCTTTAATGCTTCCACCGATGTTGATGCGCGCATGTATGCTGAAGATATTGAAGGCTCCAAAGCGCATGCTAAAATGTTGTGTGAACAGGGTATTTTGTGCCATGAAGATTTGAATGCGATTTTGCGCGGTCTTGATGAAATCCTTGGTGAAATTGAAAGTGGTGAGTTTGAGTTCACGATTGCGCTGGAAGATGTGCATATGAATATCGAATCACGTTTGACGGCCAAGATCGGTGATGCCGGTAAACGTTTGCATACCGCACGCTCCAGAAACGATCAGGTGACCACCGATACGCGGCTCTACTTGCGTCAGCGCAGCGATACCATGCTGGTTCGTTTGCGGCATCTTCAAGCTGTGTTGGTCGCTCTGGCCGAGCAGCATGCCGCCACAATTATGCCGGGCTTCACACATTTGCAAACGGCTCAGCCGGTTACCTTGGGTCATCATCTGCTGGCCTATGTTGAAATGTTTGAACGCGATGCAGGGCGCTTTGTCGATGCACGCCAGCGCATGAATCAGTGTCCATTGGGCTCCGCTGCTTTGGCGGGCACGACATTTCCGATTGATCGTCACATGACATCGGCAGCGTTGGGTTTTGATGCACCGACGGCCAACTCCTTGGATGCGGTATCGGATCGTGATTATATTATGGAATTATTGGCTGCTGCGGCTATTTGCTCCGTGCATTTGTCGCGTTTCTCCGAGGAGTTGATTCTTTGGATGAGTGCGCAATTCAGCTTTATTGATTTGCCGGATGCATTTTGTACCGGCTCATCGATCATGCCGCAGAAAAAGAATCCAGACATGCCAGAGCTGGTGCGCGGTAAGTCCGGCCGTATTATCGGTGGTTTAGTGGCGATTTTGACGACGGTGAAAGGCTTGCCCTTGGCTTACAATAAAGATATGCAAGAAGATAAAACGGCGATCTTTGATGCGTTCGATAATCTGGAAGGTTGTTTGCGGGTATTCGGTGATATGTTGCCGGGCATGCAGGTGAATCGGGAGATCATGCATCAGGCAGCATCGTCCGGTTTTTCTACGGCGACAGATCTGGCCGATGCATTGGTGCGTGCCGGTGTTCCATTCCGTGATGCACATGAGATTGTTGGCAAATCCGTGGCTTATTGCATTCGCGAGCAGATAGAATTGCATGCCATGCCTGAGCATGGCTGTGCTGCTATTGATTCGCGATTAGGAGTGGATATGGTGCGTGCGCTATCGGTTGAAAGCTGTGTGGCAGCGCGTGATCATATTGGTGGAACTGCACCGAAACAGGTGTTGTTGCAGGTCGAGGCATGGCAACAGCGGCTGGCTAAAAAAATGAACAATACGACTGGAGTGAATGATGCATAAGAATATGAAGTTCAGTATTGTTGTTCTGTTCATGCTGCTGGTTTTAAGTGCTTGTGGTCGTAAAGAGGCTCCGCAGATGGTGGTTGATGCTTCAATCATACCTCAAATCACGGATTTGCGTTATGAAGTGAATGTCAGTGTATTGCGTTTGGACTTTGTCCTTGAGGGTGATGCTCATGGGGTTGGTTATCAGATTGATCGCACCAAGATTGATCCGTATTGCCAGTGTCCGGGTATGTGGCGGCGCTTTTTTGAGCAACGTGCACAGGCCAAGCAGGTAGGCTCGAAATCATACAAAATGATACATTTGAAGGATTATACGACCGAACTGGTATTCCGCATTCGGGCTATTGATACGTTTGGCAATTTTGGTCCATGGAGCAAGATGATTCATGCTCGTGGTATTGATCCAAGCAAATAATCAATGGATTTCGCAGTGGAACGAAATATGAATCGAAACGTGGACGGAACATGAATCTGAGCAAGCGCTCACGCCAAGTACGGCTGAAAAAATTAGGTGCTTATCCTTTTGAACGCCTCAAAGCATTGTTTGCCGGCCATGTTGCCAATCCTGATCTGGATTCTATTGATGCAGGAGCGGGTGAACCGCGTTTACCGTTGCCGTCGTTCGTGAGCGATACCTTGGCTGAACATGTGAGTGGCTTCTCCAAATACCCATCGACAGTCGGTGGCTTGCCACTGCGTCAGGCTATTGCCAGTTGGTTGCAGCGGCGCTTCGATTTGCAGCATGTGGATGCTCAGACTCAGGTGCTTTCAGCCAATGGAACACGTGAAGCACTGTTTGCGATTGCTCATGCGCTGATTAATCCGGAAGCGGAAACCAAACCCTATGTGTTAATGCCCAATCCGATGTATCAGATTTATCTGGGAGCTGCCTATACCGCAGGTGGTGAACCGGTGTTTTTACCGTGTACGGCAGCCAGTGGTTTTGCGCCGGATCTGGATGCAGTGGCTGACGATGTGTGGCGCAATACGGCGCTGGTTTATGTTTGCTCGCCATCGAACCCGACCGGTTGGATTGCCGATGCGGCATATTTTGAACAATTGTTGGTGTTGGCCGACCGATATGATTTTTATATTGTATCCGATGAATGTTATTCCGAGATTTATTGGCAACAAAAACCCGTTGGTTTATTGCAAGTGGCTGAATCGCTGGGGCGTGCAGGTTTCCATCGTTGTCTGGTGATGAATTCGCTGTCCAAACGCTCTGCCTTGCCGGGTATGCGTTCCGGCCTGGTTGCAGGTGATGCGGAACTGATTGCACGTTTTACGAAGATGCGCAGTTATACGGGGCCTGCAACACCGTTGCCTTTGCAAGCGGTGGCAGCTGCGGCTTGGTCGGATGAAACACATGTCAAACAACACTTGGATGTGTATCGGGCTAGCTTGAAAGCCTTTTTTGAGGTGTACTCCGATGTCGGAGATATTCCTGCAGGCTCTTTTTTTGTCTGGTTGCCGGTGGCCGATGCTGAAGCCTTTGCTGTTGCTGCCTACGAGCAGCAGGCGGTAACTATTTTGCCGGGCTCGTATCTTAGTGTGGATGATGAGCAAGGTGAAAACCCCGGTGCGGGCTTTATTCGTGCGGCTCTTGTTGATGGGCCTGAACAGGCCGCCGAGCTTGCGCGCCGTCTAAAAGCTGTGAGGCTATAAATGATTATTCCAGATAGTGTTGAACAAACCTTGCGCCAATTGGCGGATACGCCTGAAACGCTGAACTGTTATGTTTATGAAACCAGTGCGATGCGTCGTCATATCACCTGCTTTTCGCGTATTATGCCAGCTGGTGTTGAAGTATTTTATGCCATGAAGGCGAATCCGCATGCAGCCTTTCTCGCAGCAGCGCTTGAGTCCGGCGCACGCGGTATTGAAATCGCCAGCCTCGGTGAAGCGGAGAAAGCATTGGCGGCAGGCTTTACTCCGGATCAATTGATTTATACAGGTCCCGGAAAATCGCCGGAAGAATTGCGTTGGGCAGTTGAACACGGTATTCGCACTGTACATATCGAATCGTTGACCGAAGCGCATAGGCTGCATGCGATTGCCACGGCGTTGGGAAAAAAACAGGATATTTTACTGCGCATCAATGCCGATTTTGATATCCATGAAGCGCAAACTACATTCTCCGGTGGCTCGAAAAAGTTTGGTGTCGATGAGGAAAAACTGGCCACGATTTTACCGCAGATATTGGCGCTGGGATCACTGAATTTTCGCGGTCTGCATGTCTATGCCGCTTCCGGTGTACTCAATGTGGCGGATTTATTGAAAAACTGTGAGCTGGTCTTCGGCATGGCCAAGCAGATCGAACATGATTTTATCGGCGTAGTCTGTGATATCATTGATTTTGGTGGCGGATTCGGGGTGGATTATCTGGAAAGCGGTCATGATTTTGATCCGCAAGCCTATGCCGATGGTTTGAGCGCTTTGATCAACGAGTACGGCTTTGAAGGGCGTACGTTCTTTTTGGAACTGGGGCGTTATCTGGCGGCGGATTCGGGCTGGTTCTGTACAGAAATTCTCGATATTAAGGAATCACGTGGTAAAAAGCAGGTGATCTGTGCCGGAGGCATCAATCATTTCCGCCGTCCCGCTGCGTTGGCGATCAATCATCCTCTGCTTGTTGTGCGCATGGGTGTTCGCCCGTTGTTTGAAGGGCAGGAGTCTGTACTACAGGAATCGGTGTATTTCGGTGGTCCCTTGTGTACCGGAGCCGATAAGTTGGCCAATAATGTGGCCATTGAAGCGGCAGATGTGGGTGATATCGCGGTGTTTGGCTTAGCGGGCGCGTATGGTTTGAGCATGTCAAATGTCGAGTTCCTCAGCCATGAACGGCCTGCTGAAATAGTGGTCAGGTGATGACACGCTGTTGAAATAGTTTTTCAAGTTGGATTGCGAGATAAGAACGGTTATAATCGTCTA